>CAYGYC010000020.1:0-24975 GCA_964353755.1 uncultured archaeon
CGAACCCGTCTTGTGGCATCTAAACCAAGTCCGAATATTTTATCAAAGTGCCCTAAATGAATATGAACCAACAGGCCCCATCGACCGAAATACAAACCGAATTCTCCCACAAAGACCGACCAACAGGGTCTTTTTAAATTAATGAAATGGCTAACCAATTATCCACTCCTTTCTTCAAGCGGGAATATTAGATAATCGAGGGGATTTCAGTTTTGCATTGAGGACACCGTTTTGCACCCCGAAAGGCAAGGACCCCACATTTTTTACAGGTCCAATTAGATACTTCCCACGCCACCCATTCCGCATCCGTCCGATCTTTTCGCGCAGGAATAGATTTGCACATAAAATCTTTGGCCACCGGAAAAGGGTAATTCATGATTTTATCACAAGGGAAGTCAGAGCACTCATGACACCCCGCAACATTTTTCACCATGACACACGACCGGATTTGGCATTTCTCACAAAAAATATATTTATTATCGGAAAGGCAGCCATCGCACTTGATTTGTTCTGGTTTAGACCAGTAGGCTTTGGCTAATTTCTGTTTCAAAACCTCATCGTTGTGTTTATCGGCATAAAAAATCCCACATACGCCGCAATATAAGCCACACGGGGCTAATAAATTTGGATTTACGCTCATATACTTTCACTCTTCGTCTTTTACTATAACTAATTAATACTAAAATATTAAAGTATATGATTACCTAATAAAAAAGGAATTAGGATTTATCAAATTAGACCGATGAACCATGCCCGCGACGGCAAGGAGAAAAGGAAAGATTGGATTCATTACTTGAAAAGAGTAAAAAGTTAATAGAAATAGAAGATTATAATAACGCAATAGAAAATTTAAATTTATTCTATACCGATAATAAAGATACTACTAATTATATCGAACTCTTCATATATTTAGCCTTATATAGCATCGCCCTATTACATTTTGGAAAATATGAGGAGGCATTTCGACACGCGCATATGGAAAAAGTTGTAAATTAATTTACTAGTTACAAAAATTTTAATATTTTGTACTTTTATATACTTTAATAGTGAAAATAATAGTGAATACAATATGTCTGAGAATTCTGAGTCAAACCAAAAAACAAAAGAGAGAGAGCCAATAATTCGAAGTACACGAATTGAGAATGTCGAAGTTATCCCCTTTGATCCGCTTACACCTCGACTCGGTCGCAGAGAAAGCGAGCCTCATTCGGAAGAAGTATCCTATCTCTATGAGGTGCTCCATTTAAATTTTCCAGATTCTCGCACAACCTGGGACCTTCATCATTATTTTATAGTGGAATCAGAAGAGATCGATATTCAATTTGATATCTCCTTTTTTAAGGATCTCAAGATAAAATATTCCTTGTCGTCATATCGGGCATCAAATTTTAACAATCGTGTTCCAAATATGGCCATTAATTTTCTATCGAAAAATACATGGCAAATGGATATTGGGATCCATGCCGACTATTGTAGACTCTTGAAGATTCCCTTATATATCGTCTTTAGTCCTTATCATATAGGTAAAGCAATATATAAGCCTCCCTTTTTACGGGCATATATTTTACAACCGGATGGCGATTATCATATTCAAAATATAAATAAAATTTCTTTGAGGGAGGGTGAAACATCAGTAAATCGAGATACCTTGCTCAATGTGAGTAAAATCGTCCCTTTTAATCTGAGTATAATGGAATTACTTTCGAGACACGAAGGAGATTTACCACGTTATCGATTGATTCTAGTTAATACGCAAAATTATGGTATTTTCCCGACCCTCGCACAACAGGAGAAAGCTCGTGCAGACCGGTTAGAAAAAGAATTAGAGCAATATCAAAGAAAAATTTGAAAAATCCATTCGCGGAATGTAAGACCTAATGACAATGGTTCAAATCACTTTCGTAAATTCATAATTTTATCAATGGGAATTCATAATTTTGTCAATGGGAAAAATCTATAAATTTTTATATCAAAGCAAAGAAATTATGCAACGAAAATATATCCCACTTCTAATCGGACTATCCCCCCCCACCACTAGCTATTTTAAATTCGCTATTCGGTAATCCTGCTGACTATTTGAACGATTTTATATTTATAATTCCAGGTTCGATGATAACAGACCTTCTTGTAACATTTGTAACACCAATTTTATTTTATTATATATTTTCCTACTTGCTTGGACCATTATTTGACCGTATAAAACCATAATCGGAGATGCTCTTCGTGTTTTTGAGGCCATATTTCGATTTTTTGAAATCCCACCGATTGGCACAAAGCCTCTAAGTCCTCTAATTTTAATAGAAAGAGATGTTTTTTCGGAGTGGTAGGCATAATCTCCCTATAACCCAGAGTTGAACCAAAAAAACAGCCGGGAATTCGTAAAAATTTGAAGGCATTAGACAGATAGTGCCCCACATTGTTTCGATTCGCTAACACGTGTAGAACGCTTCCTGAATAAATTATTTGAAAAGATTCAGAAGAAAATGAGGGCGTTGGCGAAATAACAAACCTATCCGCCAACTGCACTTGATCCAGATAGAAATCATAGCCTAATTGAATTGAAGCTTCATTCGTGTCGTACCCTGTTAATAAATTCTTGGGATAGCCGTCTTTCATTAACGCGCGCAAATCATCGCCCGTCCCACAGCCATAATCTAATAAGTTTCCCGGATGCGCAAGAATCTCCTGATATCGCGGGTGCTTACGAATATTGGGTTCTCCTAACCGCTGTAGAATTCGCGGATAGGCAATGGGCTTTTTTGTATATTTCTCAATGAGCTGATCTGCATAATTCAGAGGATATTGGATGCCTTGGGCAGACAGCAAACCTAGGATTCGGGGAATCTCCCTATGAATGTCCGGTTCAACCATCAACATTCAAACCTAATTAGAGCGTATATTTCTGGTAAGAGGTTAAGCAGGGTTGACCGACGGCAATGAACATTTCCCGGGAAGCGGGTTTGGTGATAATAGAGGCTAAGGTGCCCCCTATGGGCCCATGATTGCACGGGGAATGCTTTTTATTGGGTTCGTGGGAACAAAGCACCGCTTTCAGATTTTCCATAGAGAGTTTCCCTTTGGTTCGGGCGGTGTTGAGTAGACGGGTTTCGGTTTCAAAGCGTTTATGGGTGGTGATTAATTCATTTTCTAAGGGCTTGAAATTATATCGGAGGATTGGAAATTCAGGTAAATTTTCGGAGAGCATATCTGGATGGACATAATGATTAGTTTCGGCTAGAACCCCTTTCTCAGGAGTGCGTATTCCATATTTTGTTTTTGAGACTTCAATGATATACGCGTTGCGCGGATCTCCCACAATTAAATTGGCGCCGGATGCCCGTTTTGCCTGCTTTATGAATTCAAGGGCCTCATCCGCCGTCGAACACGTTTCTAAGGCTTCTTGGATGATGATCCCATAGGGGATCCCCCGATGCGTGCGATCGAAGTCGTACCGGGGATGATTTAAGTTGTAATAAATGACCAGCCCCTTCTCATTTAATCCCGCATGACAACCAGCCCAGGTAGCCATTGAAAGCCCTACTGTTTTAAAGCTAGGAGTGGGGGAACCGTATTTTAAGACTTGGGTCATGCCGAGGGAGTAGGTGAGGTCGTAGTTCCGCCCTAATAACATCTCGCCCGTTTTGGATGCCTCGGGAAGGGTAATTAATCCTGAACACCCCCCTTCTTTAACAATTTTGTATTGGATATGCCAATCGGAGATGTACATATCCAAATAGAGGGCCAGCATCAGATGTTTTAATTCGATATTAGGAGAGGATTGCTTCCCTTCGGCCATTCCCTGAATCAATTGTAATTGATTGGGAGTAAAAGCGGCTAGGGTCTTCGTGATTTTCTTTTCAGCTTCCGCCGATAAGTTATTAACAAGACTTATGGCAAATGCTTCTTCCAGATTGAGTTCCTGGGTCAAACTCGCGGTATAGGTCAAATATTCTTTCATCATGAGATCTAAAGATTGTGTCCTTTGCTGTTTCCCCATTTCGAGATGAGTTCCAGACACATGAATGACCTTCATCTGACATTTTGCATTTACAGGTTCAGCACTCATATCAACAACTCCCATTATACATTTTAATTATTCATTATTAATTCATTTTTGAGGATTCACATAAAAGCCGTGTATAGAAGGGCCATTATTGTATCATTTTCGCTGCGCATTTCTTTTTTTGCAGTTTTTAGGTTTGATAGAATATTTGTTTTCTGGGCTATCTTTTTATAGAGCGATGCCGCAAAATGCGCTGAAGAATCCCAGTATACATCCATAATTGGTGCGATATATAATCCACAATTTGCTCTAATAAAACTGGTGGCATATTTGTTATATCCTGAACGACATCCTGTAGAAAAAATCACGGGTTTTTTTTCTAATTTTAATTTCGCAATCGATTCAAATGGAATTAAGGTATCCGGAGAATTACTATGATATTTTGCAGAGAGATAATCTAACCCATCATAAGTCATAACTTCAATTGCTAAATGAAATAAATCAAATTTTTCTACAAATGTTTCAAAAAATTGGTTTGGCGTATTTATGCTTTTATATTTTACCGTAAATTTCTTTTCCCTACTTAATTCTTTTCTAATATTTAATCCTTCTGCAACGCCTGTATTTTCAGGCTGTTGGGCGTCAATAATTAAGATAGTTTTAATTATTTTTTCATTTACTATTTTAATTTTATCAATAAGATTAGGTAATTCATCAGTTACCAATCTCACCAAATTGAATTTTCGACATAAAAAATCATCTTTAAAGTAGACTAATTCCCAAGGAATTAAATTCTCTTCAGATTGAATTATAAATATATCAAATTTTTCTTGTATGATTTCTTTTGATAAATCTCCAGGGAAAAAAAGATTAAATAAAATCTTGCCTTTTTCTTCAAAGTCACTTAGTTTAATATCTTCTTTATGTATATCGTTGGTTATATCATTCATGAAGCCTTTCAAATTGAATTCCAATCTAATGGTGTCTATTTCCTGTATATTTTTAACACCGATCCCATCGTATTTAGCGTATATTATCGAGATATTGTTTTTTTCTTCCTTTGATTTTATTAAAAGTATTTTCATAATTGTCTTACACACCGATTATTGATTAATTAATGAATTCGTTCTTGCTCGTAGCGTGCCCCGGCAGCCGCCGTGCTTTTCTCGGGCACTTGAGTTCGAATCTTTTTGAGGGTAATGGCGTTTTGCGGACAATTGGTGGCGCAGACGCCACATCCGATGCATCTGTCCTCCGTTATATAGATAAAATTATCAGATAAATCATCCTTATGCGGGGGATGATGAAAAATTGCGCCCATTGGGCACAGGTCAATGCATTTTTTGCAAATTTTGCATAATTCCCGATCAATTTGCGGATCAAAATTGGATTGGGCAATGCCGCGGGGGCGATTGACCTTTCGCAAACCCTGCATGATAAAACAGCAGCAGGAGCAGCAGTTACAAATCATTCCCGGTAAATCGCTTTCAAATTCTAAACTGTTGGTCGTGCAATGAACCAAACCGGCTTCTTCGGCCCGATACAAAACATCCATTGCTTCCTTTTGATCCACATGATGCCCGATCCCTTTCTCAACCCAATAGTCAGCGACGCGACCAAAGACCATACACACGTCTCGTGGTTTATCACATCGTGCTTTTCCGTCCATTATTTCACTATGAGTTCGACACGCACACTCTCCTACCGCAACGCTGCTGGCTGTTGCGATAAATTGTTTCACGACCTCAAAAGGTAAGATTTGGAACTCTGTAGGCACCACCTCGCATATTTCAATGACTCGTTCAATGGCTTTTTGGTGGGGAAGGACCCGGAAATAGGGATATTTGCTAGAATTGAAGGTTTCAGGGGCAAAGGTAGTAAAGAAATAGTTTTCTAAGACTTCGCCAACTTGTTTCATCATTTCTGGGGAATCTGCCTTGCTCATAAAATAGAATTCGAAGAGTCCAGGAATAAAGGGGACTAAGGAATAGAGAGTTTTTCCGGATTTCTCAGTCCGTTTGAAGAAAGCGCCTTTCTTCACTAATTTTTCAAACATTTCCTGAAGGTCTTCCTCCGATTTCCCGGTTTTTTTAGCGATCCGGGAGAGGCGTATTTCATCAATATAAGGCATTCCAAAGAGGGAAAGAATCTCTGCTTCTTCAGGAGTATAAATTAAAGCGAGTAAATCTCGAAAAGTTTTCGTTTTGGGCACTTTCAAAAAAAAGAGATTCATAGCTCGCCGCAATTTTTCATAGGAATCTTCTTCTGGCATAAAATCCACATTTCATATAAATTAAAGATTAATCTACCTATGAAAAACGAATAAATAAATCTATAGGATCATGGCAAAACAATTATTTTCACCGTCTCATGTTTAGTCGCAGCAGCAATGGCGTCTTGTATGTGAGAAAGAGGAAAGGTAGCCGAAATGAGATCTGTAACATGAACCGTTCCATCTTCGAGCATTTTTAAGGCGGGAGGGAAAGGGCCACACCGACTGCCTTGCAGTTTTAATTCACGGACGACAATTTCGGTGAGGTTGGTCATCCATTTTAGCCCATGAGTGGATTTGAGATTAATGGTCCCCCGATTGCGCACCAGAGCCAAAGCAAGATCGAGGGATTCGGGAGTGCCAGTCGCTTCGATAACGACATCCGCTCCAATCTTCGTTTCTTCCATGATTTTTTGTATCGGATTTTCCTCTATTCGAAGAGTAAGGTCAGCGCCGAGTTTTTTTGCGAGCTCGAGATGAGATCGCCCGATTACAATGGCTTTGCGCCCTTGATTTTTAACAACTTGGAGGAGAAGAAGACCGAGTTTCCCTGCGCCAATAATAACTATGGTTTTATCACTCTCACGCAGAGGGGCCATTTCGAAGGTTTGAATCGCTGCTGCTAAGGGCTCAATAAAAGTCGCTTCTTCGAAGGAGAGATTATGAATCTGATGTAGATTCGTTTCAGGGACCTTCAGATAGTTTGCGAAAGCCCCATCTTCATAAATCCCGATAGCACGCACGGAGGTGCATTGCGATTTTTGGTTGGATTTACAGAAATGACAGTTCCCGCAACTGATATTGATCTCCGAAGTTACGCGGTCTCCGAGTTTTGCCATCGTGACTTTTTTCCCGATTTCGGAAACGATTCCACTCAATTCATGCCCGAGAATACGGGGAACTGGAATTCTATAAGTCCCTTTCAAAATGCTTAAATCCGTTCCACAAATTCCTACTGCTTTCACTTGAATGAGAACTTCATTGTCTCTGATTCGAGGAATTTTAATATCGTTCCTCAATACAATTGTTTGACCATCATAAATCGCGGCAAGCATAACTTATTATTCGTTTTTCAAAATAAATATCTAATTGATAGAATTTTAGTAATTAAATTAACAGATGGTGAAGGATGGTAATTTTGGCAGATACTGTAATAGAGCAGATTGATGCGCTTTTCCACGCACGAACTATTGCCGCGTTTGGTGTAAGTGCAAGAGGTGGCAAATTAGGCAATTTGCTTTTACAGAGTTTTATTGATATTGGATTTGATGGAGAATTAGTGCCAATTCATCCTGAGGCAGAAGAGATTATGGGCTTAAGGGCATATCCTAATTTAGCAACTTATGGGAAGCCCATCGATTTAGCTATAATAGCGTTGCATCCGGCAAAAGCATTTGATGCGGTAAAGGATTGTGTGGAAAATGGGCATGCGAAGGGATTGATTTTATTTAGTTCCGGATTTGAAGAGCGGGGAATGGAGGGAAAGCAGCACTCAGAAGAAATAGTTCAGTATGCCCGCGCCCATGGAACGAGAATTATGGGCCCGAATTGCATGGGACTTTATGCCCCTTCAACCAAACTTTCCTTTTTTCCGGGATTACCTCTTAAGCAAGGGAATGTGGCGTTCATATCGCAATCAGGGAGTCTGGCAGTTCAAATCGTGTGGACAGCATTTTTCAGCGGAATTGGATTCAGTCGAGCCATTAGCATTGGCAATTGTGCGGATCTTGACCTTACGGATTTTCTAGAATATGCAGGTTGGGACCCGGAAACAAAAGTGATTTGCTGTTATGTGGAAGGGATTAAGGATGGGAACCGATTCTTAAAGGTTGCGAAGGCGGTTTCCAAGAAGAAACCAATAATAATTTGGAAAGTGGGGAATACCCCCGGTGGGCAAAGAGCGGCACAATCACATACGGGTTCACTGGGGGGCGATGTGAAAATCTGGGAGAAGATGTTTGATCAAGCAGGAATTCTGCGGGTGGAAAATATAAAGGAGATGATAGGCCATATGGGGGCGTTCCTGAATCCGTATCTCCCGAAAGGAAATCGCGTTGCAATCATCTCAGGTCCGGGTGGTCCAGCGGTTTCCTCAGCCGATGCGTGTGAGAATGTGGGGTTGCAGCTTGCCACACTAAACCCAGAAACAAAACAAGAACTCGCAAAAATTATTCCTGAATTTGGAACAAGCGTTCAAAATCCTGTTGATCTAAGTCTTGCTGTGGCCTTTGATACAGAACTCAATCACAAGGCAGCTGGAATCGTCGGCAAAGATAAAAATGTTGATCTGCTGCTCCTCTTTGTGTCCGTCCTCCAAAAAGCTCTTGTCAAAGGCATTCTTAAGGTCCAAGAACAAATTCAAAAACCGATTGTGCTTATTGCATCTTTCGATCCAACAAGTACAATGCCTGGTGGGGATCGCATTAAAAGCCTGTTCCAACCGCTCCGCCCAAACCAAGTGCCGGAAGCCCTTGAATCGCTCTACCAACATGGAATTTCATTACATGACCGCGAACAGGATGGCGCCAAAAGTCTCGCCGCCCTCTGGAAATATCAAAAATACCTCCTACAACCTTAATCTCTTAAAAGGTCTAATTGTTTCTATTATTTTCAAAACAATTTTAAAACTGGTTCGATTTTTATATTTGATAATAATAAAAGTTATAACGGGTTTCAAGTAGGAATCGGGTTAAAAATGAAAAATTATAGACTGGGCACTTTATTGATAATTATCATTATTTTTGCCTCTTTAGTTCCGCTTCTAATGCCTTTACCTATAATTTTTAAAAAGAAAAGTTCTCAATACTCAGAGCCGTGCCTTTTCGTACCACCTAAATTTAATCCGGATAATATAGCGCAGTGGAAAAAAACAAATATAAACGCCGATCAGAATCAAAACGGATTAGATGATCGTTTGGAGGAAAAATGGAACTTTTTGGGTGAGTCTGAAGCGGTTGATAAAGAAGTTTTTGTCGGGCAAGCGGATACTCTAGAAAACGGGTTATCTGAGAACATTTCAATCGTAATACAATTTCCGCAAGGAGATATTAACTCAATATGTTCATTATTTGAGGGCTTCGGAGGAGAAATTAAAATGATTTATGATATCGCACTGAATGGATTTGCGGGATCAATTAATTACAGGGGTTTAAGAGAGTTTTATAATATATTAATACGGGAACAAGTTCCTTTTCTTATGGAGGAAGATAGTTTCGTTAAAGCGAGTTTGTATTATGCAACCCGAAGCATGAATTTGCGTCCATATGTCTGGAATTCGCTCTCTTTTACGGGTGATGCCGGCAGTTCAATTGCCATTATTGATACCGGAATTGATGATTCTCACACGTTTCTCGCCCCAGGATACTCCGAAGGAAATTGGAACTATAAAATCGTGGGATGGCGAGATATCCTGAATAATCTAAGTTCACCCTATGATGATAGTGGTCATGGATCCCATTGCGCTGGAATAGCCGCAGGAAATGGTACCTCCACTTTAGATAGTTATGGACGCACGATGGTTACCTGTGCTTATGAGTACTATCGACCAGGGATTTCTGAATTTAATCATATCATTAATAAGATTCTAGCAAGATTCAATGTAACATATCCTAGCACGGTGGAAATTAATTGTGCAGGTCTTGATCTTACACCTAACGTTCCCTCGGAGCATGCTGATGTTAGGGCATATCTTTATCACAATGAAACTATCATGGATTCTTATATTCTCCTCAGTGAGTCTTGGAATCATACATTGGGATACAATGTTACAACGGCTACCCTCGGTGATTATTCCTTGCGAATTGCCATTGTATTAAGATCATTTGGAGGCATGGTTACGTCTCCGCATATGAAATTCAGGGCTCAAATTTATTGGCCCTTTAATGCCTCAGAGATGAACGGTGGGAATCCATGGAAAGGTGTGGCACCAATGACACATCTTGTAAGCGTTAAAGCCCTCAATAACTACGGAGTTGGAATACTTTCAGATATACTTGAGGGAATTAATTGGGTTATAGCAAATAAAAGAACCTACAATATAAGTGTTCTTTCTTTAAGTTTGTCAGGGGCTGCTGGACAACCCAGCCTAATAACGGCTGTAAACAACGCTTTTGAGAATGGGATAGTCGTGGTTGCAGCGGCGGGAAACAATGGTGGGATGAATAACGGTATAGGTTCCCCGGGGGATGCGGATAATGTTATAACAGTTGCTGCAATGAATGATGCTGACAATGTTACACGATATAGTAGTGCAGGTGGTCTTTCCGCTAGTGGGAATACAATCAAGCCTGATTTAATGGCTCCTGGAGGTAGTAATTATAGCTTCTCAATCTTTTCAATAGATACAAATGATAATGATGGTGAAGGCGCATTTCCTCAAGAGTTAGTTCAAAACGATTTATATCCTGCTGCAGGAACATCGATGGCAGCTCCCGCGGTAGCGGGAGCAGCGAATTTATTGATTGAGGCCATGGGCGGATCCTCCAACTGGAACTATTCGGCACTAGAGGCTAAGAAGGTTAAAGCCCTGCTTTTAATGACCGCAACCGAAACATATCCTATGCATCGGGAGGTCGATACAAATTATAGCCCTTCACTAGAGCGCGGAGGAAAAGATATACACGAAGGATATGGACGGCTTAACATTGATGGAGCTTTAGAAGCCTGTACTCAGGAATTAACCTTAGGGTCATCTAAAACTGCTTGGCTCTCCAGTAGCTATTTAAATTCCTTTTCTAAACATGCTTTAGGATGCTATGTTAATCTCATCAGTGGACAAACCTATTGCTTCAAATTAGTGACGCCTATTAATGCCGATTTTGATTTATACCTTTACAGCGAGACTCCTACTTCAACAGGAGAACCGCAACTTCTTGCGGCTAGCACCTCAAATAATTCAGGTAAGAGTGAAATTATCAGATATACGCCGATAACCTCTGGGAAATACTTTTTAATCGCTAAAGCGATTTTCGGGAACGGACAAGCAACTATCTCTAATATTCCAAACAACTTTACGCCGCTTCTCCTTAATGGTTCAGTTTCACCCCAAACGGGAAACCAATCGGCATTATATAATTTTAGTATCACATACAGCGACATTGATGATTACTCTCCGTTGTTTATGAATTTAGTAATAAATGGTACGGCTACTCCGATGATAAAACAAAACCCTTCTGATGAGAACTATACGGATGGGTGTTTCTTTCAATATCTGAGTTATCTACAGCCTGGAAATTATAATTATTCATTTGAATGCAGTGATGGAAAATTTTTTACTTCTTTTATTCCCTCAACTTGGTTAGTAGTAAATAGAACCAATAGTTTGGGTCCCACTTTATTAAATCCGCGGGTATTTCCAGAAATTGGAGGAAATTTCACGTGTTTCAATTTTAGAGTAATATATTTGGATAGCGATAATAATTTTCCTACCTATGTCAATATTACTATCAATGCCACATCTTATATAATGGCGCCTGTGAATCAATTGGATGATAATATGATGGACGGAGCGGATTATTATTTTAAAGCGGCCCTGAAATACGGATATTATCGCTTTCAAATTACTTGTTCGGATGGATTCTTTTTAAACGCGACAGGGTGGATCAATTTCCCGGTAGTAACTCCATTTTATAACTTTTCAGAAGAATTAATAGTAATAAATGAGGTTTTCACGGCACATCCGTCCTTTATTGAATTATATAATTACGGCATAGATAAAAATCTGACAGGGTGGACATTACAAATATATTATAACAATGTACTCATCAGGATCTATGAATTTCCTTCTGGCTGGATTTTCCATAAGCAATATATCGTCGTTTTGCATGAAAAATGGGGTGCCATCAATGGGACCAATAATGCAACAGACCTTTTTACAGATTGGGGTATTCCTTGGGATTCAGGAGGAATTGCTGTTGGTCTCTTTGATAACAAGGGATATCATAAAGATTGGTTTCAAACCAGTGAATTTACGGGTACAAGGCCAGGTGATGTGAAGTGGACGCAAAATAGCCCGATTGTTTTGAGTAGTAATTATGCCTTTCGAATAAGTGATGAGGATACTAATAGTGCATCAGATTGGTGGGTCGATAACCTTGGAATGCCAGGCACTTTGAATCCAGGGCAAACGGGTGAAAGACAAAATTCGTTGCTAACCAATCTTCTGCAACCACTTAACAATAGTGTGTTTTTTTCTGGTGAGATTAATTTCAGCTGGATTAGTTTGGAGTTACCAATTGAACCCGTTAATTATACATTGCAAATTTCTAATTTGAGTGATTTTTCAAATATAGGTTATGAAAAAAGGGAAATTCAAGAAATAACAAACATAACTTCAACGAATATTTCAATAACCTTTGTATCAGGGCAATATTTTTGGCGGGTATGTCCTACTCATGGAATATTTAATGGATTTTGGTCAGATTATTCCATCTTTAATCTGATCTGTAATGAATTTTCACCCAAATTGGTAAATGGAAAAGTTATTCCCACTCTGGGTACACAATATACTAATTTTAATTTTAGCGTAATTTATATGGATTCGGATAACAATCCTCCAATTTCGGTTAATATTTCGATAAATGAACAAGTATTTTCCTTAGAGAAACAAAATAGCTCTGATGTCAATCATGTGGATGGATGTCTATACCAATTTCAGACGCCCTTGAAATCAGGGATTTACAATTATTCCTTTAAATGCAGTGATGGAAAATTTATTAATGAAACCGATCTCTATTGCAATTTAAATGTGACTGACATCAACATAGCTCCCCCCATATTAACAAACGGACAGTTGTATCCAAATATCGGCTATGAGAACGCGACATTGTTTAGATTTATGGTAAATTATACGGATCCGGATAACAATGCACCGATTTATCTAGAGGTAACAATTAATTCAACAATCTATTCTATGATTCAGCAAGATCCACTTGATTTTAACTATAAGGACGGTAGTATTTTCATTTTTTCCACTTTTTTAAAGAAAGGAACTTACAATTTCTACTTTAATTGCTCCGATGGGAGTTATTTAGATAGTCAGGGCCCATACAACGGACCAACCGTTGAATTCTCAGTTGAATGGGATCAGTTACCTTTAGATAAGGTTCGGGTTGGTGCTGTGATTACCCATGGTGAAACGAACCCCAGAACCAAATTCATGTTCTATCCATATGTGACATGGGAATTGATTCAACGTGGCATAAATATTACAGATATTACAGAGGTTCTGACGCTAGATCTCCTGTCCAATTATGATATGATTTGGTTTGGACCTCGTGGAGTGGATATGAATGCAGAAGAAATCGAAGCTGTTGAAGAATGGATTAAGGAGGGGGGTAGGCTCTTAATTTCAGGATATTCAATCGATGGGGGATCTGCCATCAATTTAATTCAACATTTTAATCTTACTTACTCTAGCGAGACAACGGGGGGATACACCGACGAAATCTACTTTCATCCCATAACAAATCGTGTTTATCAAATTTATTCTCAATTACCCATTGCTACATTAAATATTTCCGCTCAACCCAACGCCAACGTATGTGTAACAATAAATGAGTATAACGTAGTCGTGGCAATGGAGCTTGGGAAAGGTCGAATGGTAATTATATGCGACGACCATATTATTACTGATAAAATTCTCGGTGATAATCACCAGTTCATTAATAATACCTTTGGCTGGCTTGGTTACAGGAGTGAATACAGCCCAGTTTTGTTAAATGAAAAAATAAACCCGCCCACAGGTAATCAGTTTACTCAATTCAATTTTACGGCTCTTTATACTGATTTGGATAATAATGCTCCGCAATTTGTCAATGTTGTGATTAATGGAACACATTATACTATGCAAAAGCAAGATGCTATGAATATGAACTATTCCAATGGATGTTTATATCAATTAGTAACCACATTAACACCTGGGACTTACGTCTATTCATTTGAATGCAGTGATGGCGTTTTTTATTATTCGAATAATTCTCTTAGATGGTTTACGGTTTATGAGACAAATGATTTTCAACCGACTACATCACCCTTTTGGACATGGATTATAATTGGGGTGAGTACGATAGCAGTAATACTATTCCGATTAAACCAGAAAGCAAACTTAAATTTTATTGTGAAAATGAAATTCCTATATTTAATTAACAGGGAGAAATAGGAATATGATTGTTGCTGTAACTGGGATCTGTTCTGGGCTTGGAAAAGCATTAGTGCCTAAACTTCAACAAGATCCCATGATTGATAAAATAATTGGGATAGATGTCTCGGCTTATGAAGGCGCTCCTGAAAAAATTGAGTTTTTCCAAGTCGATGTTCGGGATAAGGAGGAATTGGAACGGGCTTTAAAAAATGCAGAGGTATTAGTTCATCTTGCGTTTATTGTGAATCCTAAAAAATTGCCCAAGCGCAAGACTATTTATGATATCAATGTTAATGGCTCAAAAAATGTGTTTCAAGCCGCTGCCAAGAATAAGGTGAGTAAAATCATCCAGCTTTCGAGCCAGTCGGTCTATGGACATGTGAAAGCATGTCCTTCAATTGTATCTGAAGATGCGCCACGCTTTGGAATGAAAACTACCAACTTTTATTACTCCCATACGAAAGCACTCGTGGAACAATACCTTGATGAATTTGAAACCCTTTATCCGGATATAATAGTCGTTCGATTTCGCCCACCAATAATATCGGGACCTCATTTCATTCAAAATATGGGCATATTCACGACGGTCAATAAGAAAAGGATATATACCATATTACCCGAGAGTGCGGATAAAAAGGCATCTTTGCAATTGATTCATGAGGAAGATCTCACTGATATTTTAATGTGTGCTATTAAAAGTGACCTTCGCGGTGCGTATAATGTCTCAAGTAACATCTTGCGAGATTTCCCTAAATTTATAACTCGAGAATATCGTGTCAAAATAACAAAAATCCCCCGTTTCCTAGCGAAAATTGCGGTCAAATTTGGTAGAATATGGCCGAAATTAGGGTGGGCGCAAGCCATTCTCTACAATTCGCTTCTAAATACGGAAAAGATTGAGCATGAACTGGGTTGGAAACCAAAACACACTACGGAAGAATGTATTAGAGAAATAAACCAATAAGAGATTTCACAGATTGTAGAAAAGTTAGGGATTTTTCGAATCGACCTCCCTGTCTTTCAAAATTTGGTTAACCCCTTTCAATTCAACTATTAACAGGACATTTGTATAGTAAGCTGGAGATCAGGTTCTAATTTTTTTAAAACGATAAAAAAACAATAGGCTTAAATAAATCGGCTTGTATTATGCAATAAGAAAATAAATAAGTTAATCAAATCGAACTGTTTAAATCGAATTCTATTAAGCAGTAAGAAAGTAATAAGAAAATAAACTATTTAACTTGTGATTATATGCACGATGAAATAAAAATAGCTTATTTTAGTATGGAGATTGCGATTCGGTCCGATATTCCCACTTACAGCGGGGGCTTAGGCATTTTAGCGGGGGACATGCTGCGCTCAGCCGCCGATTTAGAAATTCCCATGGTCGCAGTGGCGTTAACGTATTCAGGGGGATATTTTTACCAGGTGATTAACGCAGATGGCACGCAAGTTGATAAACAATTGCGGTGGGAATTCACGGATGAATTCTTCCGAGAAGAAAAGACCGCAGTGATTGAGGTCTATGGGAAACCGATTAAAATCCAAGTATGGCGCTACGATGTCTTGGGCAGGGCGGGATATGAAATCCCGATATATCTTCTGGAGACCGATGTCGAAGGTAATGAAGAGTGGATGAGAAATTTAACCCATACGTTGTATGATTCCGAAAGACCTGAGATTCGATTAATCCAAGAGATGATTCTCGGTATTGGAGGTCTTCGAATGCTCGACCTCCATGGATTGTCTAACTTGGAAACCTACCATTTAAATGAGGGGCACGCCGCCTTCGTGACGCTAGAATTACTGCGAAAGTTGAAGAATGCTCAAAGGGTGCGGGATAAGTGCGTGTTTACGACCCATACGCCAGTCCCTGCAGGGTTTGATGTCTTTCCATACGATTTGGTAAATAATGCCTTTCGAGATCAACTCCCTCCAAATATAAAAGAACTGGCGGGTAAGGATGGTTTAAATATGGCACAATTAGCGGCGAACTTGTCCGGCTATATTAATGCCGTCTCCAGAAAACATAAGGAAATCTCAATGAACTTGTTTCCGGGTAAAAAAATTGATTATGTCACCAACGGGATTAATGTCGAACTGTGGGTTTCCCCGTACTTACAAGAGTTATACGATAAGACCTTTCCCGGCTGGGCCAATTCCCCGGAGAAGTTTAAGAATATTTTCCAATTGAATTCCGTAGCCCTCTGGTCAGGGCATCAGAATGCAAAAATGGATTTATTAGATTACGAAAAATCGCATAGTCATGTATTACTGGATGATAAATTATTGACGATCGGATGGGCACGCCGGGTTACCGAGTATAAAAGACCGACCTTAATATTCAGTGACATGGATCGGTTAGGAAAAATCGCGAAAGGAAAGGTGCAGTTTATTTTTGCAGGGAAAACACATCCGCGTGATGAGTGGGGGAAACAAATTATTCGAGAGATTCATAATGCCTCGGAATATTTATGGAATAATTATAGAGTACGAGTAGCATTTCTTACTAATTATGATATGGATTTAGCAAAAAGTATGATACCGGGTGTCGATCTCTGGCTCAATACACCTCGTTGCGGTTTAGAGGCATCGGGTACTTCCGGGATGAAAGCGGCACTCAATGGGGTTCTTCATTTTTCCAGTATAGATGGTTGGTGGATTCAGGGGATTGAAATCGACCCAAATGCGGGGTGGTCTTTTGGCCGTAAGCCAGACGACCCTCCCTGTCCCGCCGATGATAAGAACGATGCAATGGATTTGTATAAAGTTCTGGAAAAAGAAATTATTCCGATGTATTACGAGCGAAGAAATGAATGGATTGAGCGGATGAAATCTGCAGTTAAGTTGGCTTCCTACTTTAATACCCATCGTATGGTAGAGGAATATGCATCTAAAGCATGGCAATTAAGAGTTCAACCGCGCTGGAACTCCGTCAAATTCAAGTGGATGGAAGATATCATGTAATCCTATTAAAAAAAATAGGATCTTTTATTTGTGGAGGAATTGGAGAAGTTTGGCATTGACTTCCTGGGCGGCTTCAATAATTAAGCCATGACCTGGTCCCTTAAGAGTGACCAATTCGGCGTGCGGAATTCCTTTAGCAATGAGTCGGGCATGAGCCGGAGGTAATAAAAGATCATTTGTCCCGACCATGATGAGTGTGGGCTTTTGAATTTCGGAGAGGCGCTGTCGCACATCATGAGCGCGAATCGCATTGGCTTGGTTCTGATAATCTTGGAGTGTAGTTGGATTTTCGGTAAATCGCTTCATAAAATCTTTCCAAAGCTGTTTATCATTGAATACCTGTTTCTGATATTCACTAGAGAATAAGACTTGGAGGGCTCCTTTGGCTCGCGCTTCCAGGGGCAATTTTTCTCCTTGGGCCACAAATTTAATAAGCGTATCAACTTCTGGGGCGTATGAACTCGTAGCAAGAAGAATAAGCCGTTTCACCCGTTCCGGATGCGCTAATACGAGCTGTAAGGCGATCATTCCTCCCATGGAAATGCCACAAACATTAGTTGATTCGATTTTTAAGAAGTCAAGGAGCGCAACTGTGTCTTTTACGAACTGTTCCATCGTATACGGATTGTTAGGGCGTTCGGTTTTACCTACCCCGCGATTATCAAAGAGAATTACTTGATACTCTTTTGAAAGGACAGGAACCTGTTCAAACCATTGTGTACTCTGTGTTCCTAGTCCCATTATTAAAAGAATGGGTTCTCCTGTTCCATGAACTTCGTAATATATATTAATTCCATTCAATTTTTTAATTGGAATACCATGTCACCTTTCTATTGTAAGTATTTTATCTTCAAGCTCTTTATAAAGTTGAATGTGGTGGCTAAAACAAAATGACAAAAAGAGGAGAGGTGCTTGCATCGATTACCGCTTAATATGATTTTTACTTCCATAGTGAAAAGAAAAAAGTATTAAACCAAATGAATAAATCTAAGAAAAAATATAAGGAAGTTTATTTGGATTCGATTGGATCAGGAGTTTCATCTAGGAAAATTTCTAGGAAAACCTCTTCGACATTTTTCCCCTCACGCTTTAGAAATTTAACGAGTTCTTCATACGAGGCATTAATAAAGGGTTGGGGCAGGTTGGTTTTTTGTCGGAAATGACGATGGCAATACCGAGCTAATTTTAAGCGGTCCTCACTATCCACCTTGAGTTTTTCGGACATGAGCTAATATTTGGGTTATTTTTGTAAAAATTATTCGGTTTTTGGTCGGAGGTACGCTCCTTTCTTATGACAATGAAAAAAATGAGTGAGGAGCGACTATTTTTATAGATCAAAAAACTGCATTTTACAAAATTATTTTCGTTAATGTTAAATAAGATTGCGCGGAAAAGAATCGTATGGGTGCATTACGAATTTTTGGAATCGTTCTCATCGGAGTGGCGGTATTCCTTTTAATCTTTGTTTATGAAAACTCCACGCGCCCCGGTTGGTTTTTAGGGGGAATGATCTTGCCAGGTCTTATTATAGGCATTTTACTTCTTATTGCCAAAGAAAAGACTGGCTATGCAGAATAAATTTTTATAGGTAAGAATAATAGTTTTTTACGAATCGTGTGTAATCCATTTCCTAAGATGTACCAGAATATGGAAAGTAAAACCATGGAATTGGTTACGTCTGCATTTAAAATTGCAGTTGACGAACGTTACAAAGAAATAGATGGAAGAAAGAGATATCAAATTCAAAAAATAATTGATGAATTTAAAGCCAGTGCATATAAAACAGACAGTTTACTGGAAAATTACAACATTTTCTCGCGGATTATAGTGAACTATTGGCAAGAGACAGGAGAAGACCTTGCAGGACGGATTTTCGATCTCCTCTTTAAAGAATGGGATATTATACCTAGAATTGTTCTCCCAAAACGAATGAAGCACGATTATTTCTATAACCCCGAGGAAGATTACTAAGAATAATAGAAAATTGATAAAATAAACATTCATACCAGTTAAATTGAAATCTAGATTAGATTACCCTTATAGTAAAAAAAATTCATCAAAAACTGATATAACTCCATTAATTAAAGGAGATTTTTATTTGGACGATAAGAAACCAGATGCGAAGCAGAAGAAATATCAAAATAGAAAGCGGAGTGATAGTAACGATTTCAAACGTAAGGAAGAAGCTTCTAAACAACAAGAAGGCGATTCCCAACGGAAAGAAGGCGGTTTCCGACGTAGGGAAGAAGATTTTAGACATAAAGAAAGAGGTTTCCGACGTAGAGAAGGAGATTTCCGTCATAGAGAAGGAGGTCCTCCACGTAGAGAAGGAGATTACCGCCATGGAGAAGGAGGTTCCCAACGTAGAGAAGGAGGTTACCTCCATAAAGAAGAAAAGCCACAAAATATACGCTATGGAACCAGATTTTGCGGTGAATGTCGCGCCTGTGAATTCTGGATCAAACCAAAATTTGGCAGATTTCGGTGTGAGAGTTCATATTTGCCGTTTGAAATTCTTGAATACCGAAGAGATGGCGATTCAAATAAAATCACTGAAGTTGTCATCAATTTGTTGATCTAAACCCTGAAAACTCCGTCAAATTCGTGTTAGAACTGCATATACCTTTTTAAAGGAGCCAATTCGCCGAATGGTCTATTTAGTAAATCTTTTAAACGAAGGCGAGACGTAGTAAATACCATTTTATTTCGTGAAGTGAAGAAAATGTCATTAAAAACTGGGAAAGAATACTCAGAATATATGTCCAATTTCATTACTAATATCTGTGAGACGATAGGACCACGACTTGCCACCCAAAAAGAAGAACATAAGTGTATCGAAGTTATCGATACCGAATTAAAAAAATATTGTGATGAGACCTTTACCCAAGAATTTAAAACAGCATACACGGCCTATCCAAGGGGACTAGTCCGGTGGGGTGGTGGGTTATGTATCATTGGATTCATCTTTTTATTTACCACACTTCCCTATATTTGTGCAATTATTTGCTTCTTGGGACTCTTTGTGGCGGTTACGGAATTATTATTTTTAAAAGATTATCTTGATATTTTTTATAAAAAGGGGATATCAAAAAACATCTTTGGGCGAATTAAGCCCGGAAAAGCCTCCGTTCCAAAAAAATATTTAATTTTTGGAGGGCACAGCGATAGTGCGTTTGAACTACCCTTTGCCAAGAACGGAGTTCCTTCAATGCAGAAAAAACTGTACGGAGCAATTGCCTTAGGAATTTTTGCTATTTTATGGTCAATTGTAAAACTTTTTTTGCTGGGAATGGCACCCATTGTAAGTTATTCGATTTTTTATATTAATATAGTGGATATTGTGCTCATTTTTCCGTTCATACCGTGGTTCATCTTTTTTCTTAATATTTTGTTCCGGTTTTTTGGCTCACAAATCGTGCAGGGAGCCAATGATAATCTCTCGGGAGTGGCGGTAGCCTGTGCAATTGCCAAATATTTAAGTGAAGAAGGACATCGACCGAATAACATTGAAGTGATTTGTGGGTCTTTTGGAGCGGAAGAAGCCGGGCAGCGCGGATCGCGCGCCTTCGTAAAACAAACATCTAAGGATATCCTCAATAATAGCTACACGCTTGTACTGGAAAGCATAGGCGGAGGCAATGGAGTCGGGATTTTAACTGCCGAAACAATGTATTTAACGGTAAATCGGCATTTCCCTTTCATCCATCCTATATTGCATAATCCAGAAGTATATAACCGAGTCTATAAAGCCTTTGAAAACTGTAGAGAGAAACGGAAAGGTTTACCGGTTACTGATCTCGTGAAAGCAAAATTTGCCGGAACTGACGCGACACGCTTCTCCGAAGCGGGATATCCTGCCTGTGCGATAGTTGGGGGGGGTATCGAGACGATGTTCATCAAGAATTGGCATAGCCTCGAAGATACGCCTCAAAATCTAGATAAGGATATTATGCGCCATGTCTTGAACATTAGCTTGGAATTCATTGAGCTTGTAGATAAAGAATGCGCTGACTAACGCCAATTTTCTGATGGATTTTATGCCAAAAATAAAGTTTGTCACCCCCTTTGGAGAGATTCTGGCTAAAATTCGCAGTGATCTTAACCCCAGAACCGCCCAAATGATCCTTGATTTTTTACCTATGAAATATCAAGTTATAATTCGGGTCTGGGGTCAGGAAATTTTCTTTTTTCTCCCAGATATCTTAAAAGAAATTGGCTATGAAAATACACAAGTAGAATTAGAAATTGGTGATATCGCCTTCTGGCCTAGAGATCCCGCAATTTGTATTTTTTTCGGGAAAACGCCTTTATCCCAGAAAAGTAACCCGGTAGCATCAGAACCGGTCAATGTGTTTGCGCAAATCCTCCAAGGACTGGAACTTCTACCTCAAATGACAATTGGGGATCTCATCTGGATGGATAAAATAGAAGATTAACCAGTAAAGAAAAAAAATAGAGAAAAATTCTTTAAGAACGAAAAAAAGTAGAGAAAAAATTTACAGTTTGTATTTCGCTTTAATTTCTTTTTCAGCTTTTAACCAGTCGCCTATTTGGTCGCCTGGAGCCTTGGTTTTCTGCCGTTCTGTATAAATCTCAAAGGCTCGTTTTTTAATTTCATCTAAAAATTTATTTAATTCTGGTTTAGATTCTGGTTTAGATTCTGGTTTAGATTCTGGTTTAGATTCAGGCTTTGCTGCTGGTTTTGGTGCTGTTTTTTGTTCAGGTTTTTTAGAGGACATCAAGTACCACCTCTTTTAGTTGTTTTTATTAATTATTTAGTTTTTTATTATTTTTTATTGATACTCGATTAGGATGGAGAGAAGATTTTGTAAGATAAAAATCTTCAGTATTTTCAGATGAGAAATATTTAATAAAATGGTAATTTACTGAAAATAAGCTAAAAATAGGTATATTAACTAAAATGAATTACGCGCCGATCTTCTTTGAAGAACTAGTATTGATGATGAGAGAAATAAAAGCGCACATTGAAGTTGAAGCGAATTCAGAATCATAATTTTTTTTAGATAGGGATATGCGTTTAATGGTTTCTTTAAAACAACTTAAAATTTATTTTAATGATTGGCTCGATACCATGATGAAAAGATATAACGGGATTTTAGAGGAATGGAAGTACCATAAAGTGATTCAGTCTATTCCGAATCCGCAAGCCCATTTTACCTGTAATGATTGTGGAAAGTGCTGTTCATTTGAACAACAATGGTGTTGGATCTATCCCGCCGATTTAGTGGGATGGTTGCAGGAGCTCGATAAGAAAGATTACGTTTCGCTTTTGCTGGGCGTAATTTTCCCAGCAGAGGATATTAAAGGAATAAGAGGATATGCATTTCCCTCTCAAAAAGCCATTACCGAAGAATTTACGGAATTAATTCAAAGGAAATCAACTCCTAAAGCGATTCAAAGAACTCTTCAGAAAATATTGATTCAGCTGAAAAAATTAAATTGGGGATTTTCTGAGGAATCTGAGTATTGTGCGTTCTACAATCCCAATTCGGAAAAACATTGTTCCATTTATTTTCATCGCCCTATCCAATGTAGAGCCTACCCCTTTGATTCCTCCCAATTTATACGATTCGTAATTCCTCCGGCTTTACGTGAAAAATATCAAGTACAGGAGATCAATCAAAAGAATTTCCCATTTTGCCCTTCCACGGTATTTACAGGCGATCCAAAAAGAGGCGTTTTTCTGTCCGAAGAAGACCGCGATTGGGTAATAATGGAGAAAGTAAATTATGTGACTTCAATATTAAGTCAAGATGTGCAGAGAGCTGATATTTCAGAGATGCTATTGAATCTGTATCATAAAAAAATCTTAAAAATTAATTCAAATCTGTCACCGGAATCGCAGAGAAAATGATAGCTTATTCCAATTTGTATAAAAAAAAGAATTAAGTAGGAAATGCTTATTTTCGTTGCCAAATACTAGTCATGCCGAGCCCACCTCCACCACACAGCGTTGCAAGCCCGAGATTCAGATTTCTGCGTTTCATTTCGTAAATGAGTGTTATCACAAGCCGCGCCCCAGTCATCCCTACAGGATGTCCTAAACCAACACCGCTTCCATTCACGTTAGCAATCTCCCGATCCCATCCAAGAGCCACTTCTGTCGCAAGATACGTTGCTGCAAACGCTTCATTGCATTCAATGAGTTCGATATCACTCAATTGTAGTTGGGCTCGCTCAAGCGCTTTCTTTGTCGCGGGAATCGGTCCTTCGCCCATATAGAGGGGATCAACGCCAGCAATTCCGAAATCCACGAAGGTCGCCAATGGCACTAAACCCAACTCTGCTGCACGTTCTTTATTCATTAGAATTAGGGCAGCCGCACCATCATTTATGCCGGAGGCGTTGCCAGCAGTTACTTTGCCATCCTTTTTAAAGGCGGGTGGTAATTTTGCCAGCATTTCCATCGTCATTCCGGGACGAAAATGCTCATCCTTATCGAAGATGAGCGGCGGTTTTTTGTATTGTGGAACTTCAATCGGTACTATCTCGTCTTTGAAATACCCTTTCTTTGTCGCATTCTCTGTATTATTATGACTCCGACAGGCCACTGTGTCAATGGCTTCCCGTGAAAGTTTCCATTTTTCGGCAACATTTTCTGCGGTTAGCCCCATGATAAGATCTGCGCCTGCATGTAACCCTTGGTATAGGGAATCCACAAATTTATGGTTGCTGTTAGTATAGCCTCGTCCACCGCCAACGCCCCACCGCGTATCAAATGACACAATGGGCGTATTGGACATGGATTCAACGCCTCCTGCAAGCACCGCATCCGTATAGCCACTCTTAATAAGAAGTGTTCCCGAGACGATTGCTTCCATTCCTGAATCGCAAACGCGCTGGATTGTGACTGAAGGAACTTCTTGGGGAATACCCGCTTTCAGCGCAGCCACCCGAGCCACATTGAGTTCATCGCAGCGTTCTAAGCAACAACCCATCCGGACATCGCCCAGAATCTTCGGATCTATTTTTGCCCGTTTAATGGCTTCTTTCATAACCAGAGCTGCAATCTGTGCACCCGTTAAGGATTTTAACGAGCCCCCGAACTCACCAATCGCCGATCGACATGCACTCACAACCACTACATCTGTCATCTTAATTCCTCTTTTTTTACCAATTCTAAACATACAAGTTCCAAAAATTATAAGAGAGTTACTCAAGGAAATTACTCAATCATTTGCGGATGACTAATTATGAGTGATTATTTCGAAGTAAGGAGTATTACAGAGGAAATTGTGCGCCAGGCGCAAAACACGTTCAGTGTTGGGCGGTATCATGAAAGCGTGCAAATTTTAACGGAAATTTTGAATTATCCCCAAGAATGCGTTGATATGGAAAGATATCGGGAAGCGTACGAGCTATTGGTGAAGATAATCCGCGAATCAAAGGGGGGCGGTGGTGTCGCCTTGGATGTTTTACCTCTGATAATGGCCGGGCGATTAATCGAGGATCCGTTGGTTGATATGAACTTAGGGATGGCGGTCAGGGAATTGGAGAAGAATGAAGTCGCCCAGAATCCAAACCTCTTTCGGAATTCTCGAGACCAGATCGTTCAATGGTTAATTGACAATA
>CAYGYC010000021.1:0-8149 GCA_964353755.1 uncultured archaeon
GGTATCGGTTTCTGGATTCTCTGAATTTTCTTCTTTATCGTTTTTGATTTCAGTGTTGAGGTACTCCATCCCTTCCGTCAATTCATCTTCGAGCGTTTCGATAGATTCGATCATTTTTTCAAGTTCAGAATCATATTTTCGCAGGGAAGAGGTAATGTCCCAGAGGTCTTCACTTAAGGTTTTTCCTTCTTGAAGCATAAAAATTAATCCCTTTTCGAAGAGTCGTATTAATGAGACTAGGACCTCGTATTCTGGAATTTCTAAAGATTTAGAGAGTTCGCCTAGGGTAATACCCACGAACTTTCGTTTAGAAAGGGCATAAAAAACTATCCCATCGCGACTATCTATCGGCGGCAGTCGTTTAGCTTGATTGAGTTTCTTCAAAAGGGTACCTCCATCGTTCCGATATTCACCCTTCCATTTGCTTTTGGGTTTTTCTTTGAGATCTTCTACTTTAATTGAAGAGGAAGGCGTTTTTATGGGCGCAGGGGGGGGTGTCGCATATATTTCAACTTTTTTCTTGCGGATAAGTTTGCGAGGAGGTTCAATCTTCTTCCAAAAAACTCTCTTTTCTGCTTTCTTCAGGACTTCTCTCTTCCGCGCGCGATCTAAATTCCAAGGATTCAAATAGCCTAATGCCGTTTTGAAGGTAGCCCACGCATGTTTTAAGGGATCTAAAGCCATATGTTCAAGGTTATTTAAAATCCAGAGAAGTCGGGAGGGTTTATCTATCCCGCGCCAGAATCGCATGAGCAATACCGTCGACACAAGGGTGCTTATCAATTTATATTTCATAACTTTATCGAAAGACGTCTCTATCGTTGTTTTGCCCAAATTCTCTTTCTTTATGCGATATCGAATTCGTTTTAATTCCTGAAATTGACTTTCCGTCATGACATTTGCTTTTACTAAGGTCTGCCAGCTGGTTTCACGCTTTTTCAACCATTTAATGATCTTCTTCGAGGCAACTATTTTTACTCCTTTCTGTTCGTGTCGCTGCATATATCCAAACCCAAGAACGGCTACCAGTACAGTAACTGATAAGGCCCAGAAGACGGGACTTTTGAGCATAAGGACTATAAAGGACCCAGGCTCAACATTCGGTGTGATATTAGGCGTAGGAGTAGCTGTGACAATAAACGTCGGATGGGTTTTAGAGTACGATATCACTGAACTAACCCCTGGCATCTCAATCCCCGGTAATTCAATAGAGACATCCACCCAGGGTACAATTGAAAGATCATTGGGATTTATTGAGGTCGTATCTACCTTCACTCTTAACTCCCGCCCTAACCAATCAATCGTCAGTAACGGCTTTTCTAATTCTTCAACCTGAAGGTACGGTTTGAAAATCAATTTGCCATTCGTATAATTCAACCCAAGTTGCGCCATGGTGATGTTGTCGATAGAATTATCCCCGAGATTTACATAATGGGTACCGTTCCATCCCTCAATGGAAAGCCGTTCAATGGGAAGGGGTTCACCAGCAAGGGTTAGATTTAATGCAAAGGAATGAACCATTATGGGGCGGTCTTCAAAATTCCGAATTTTGTATTGAATATACTTCGCATTAGTCCCTTGGGTGATACTTGGATACAGTTGGTAGTCGATCGAATCCTTCTCCGTATAGCGGACTTCGTGAATGCCCGTAAAAGCACGTTGGGTCGCAGACACCTGTTTCATATCCTGAAGAGTAGCAATCAATGTAATTTCAAATTGTAGCATATTCAGTAATCCGATCCCTTTAATGGGGAAGTTAGCTAATGAGATATTCAAAGTACTGAGGTCAAACCCCCCCAATCCTCCAGTACCCCCAAGGCCACCTAGACTCACTCCCATAGAAAGATCGAAATTAGCTAGATTGGCTAAACTATCGGTTCCAGTTAAGGAAAATCCAACGAGATCCAACATATTTGAAATCGTACCGGGTAAATTGTATCGTAATTGGATTTTATCCGAAGTGCGAATAAATTGAAAGGTAATTATTTCCTCACCTAATTCAGTATTCCAATATTTCTGCTGATTATTTCCATTTAATGCGAGTATTTGATTACTTGCAGAACCGAATATGAATTCCGCATTGCCCTCTTGCGTAAGATCTGCAATCGCTACTTCACTGGCACTTCTCGAAATCGTGAAATTCAATTTAACCACACCTGAACTATTCAAGAGATAAACGCGATTATCGAGCGCGGCAATCAAAATTTCATCGTATTTCTGATTGGAAAAATAATCAACACTAGTTAGCAAGCTATATCCAATAACGGATGAAAAGGTCCAGAGTTTATTAATATTAGTTGGTCCAAGTTGTATAGCCGAAAGATTATGTCCTATAATCTGCCCCGTATGCAATAAAATCTCGTCATACATATCCCCCGTAATATTAGTAGTGCAAATGTCCCATATTGTAGCATCCGCGGTAAAATTGAAAAGCTGAGTGCCTTGTATTCCATTAAGCACTACACAATAATCTGCATCAGTACTATAGAGAATCTCTTTTTTAAGATCATCTCGGAAATTCCCTATTTTTAGCAACGTTGGGAGGTCTTCTGTAAGATAGTCCCAAATGATATTTCCATTCGTGCCATTGAGCATATATATTTTATATTTAGAGGTCGCTGCTATAATCTCTTCCACTCCATCGCCATTGAGATCCTCAACCGCAAGAGCGCGAAGCGTCCCTTTTAACGTTCTATTCCATAGGGTTTCAGTCGAATTAAATGCAGTTATACTATTTCCTTGCCCTATAATAAAAGCACCTTTCCCACTTTTCGTAAGATTCCCATATTCGAAATAATCCAAGGTCGATCCCATTGATAAATTCCAGAGGGCAACCTTATTTTTATTAAGGATATAAAAACTCCCTTTTCCAGTTCCGAAAATGATCTCAGGTGTGGAATCGCCGCTTAGATCCTCTAAAAAGATGGCTTTAATCCCTTCCTTGGCTGAAAAATTCCAAATTTGGGCTCCAGTACTTCCATTTAGCAGATATAGGTAGCCATCATTTGAGCCTGCAATTATATCGGCAATTCCATCGTCGGTCATATCCGCTGTTTTTAAGGCAGAAATGCTTAACCCGGCGGTCCATTTCTCGCGTATCGTAATGTTTGGAAAGATCGCCGCCCCATCTCCAATTAAATAATTATCTAGAATCGTTAAATCATAGGGATAGGGGAGAATTTGCCGAGAAAAATTCATATAATCAAGCTCCAGTCTCACTGGATTCGTGGTATGAGGAATAATTCGCAATTCTACACCTTTTATGTTCTCCGGATCAAAG
The DNA here is from genome assembly GCA_964353755.1 of uncultured archaeon. Lineage (GTDB taxonomy): Archaea > Asgardarchaeota > Lokiarchaeia > Helarchaeales > HEL-GB-A > CAYGYC01. The sequence goes on from CAYGYC010000021.1 coordinate 3,281, forward strand.
GAGTTATCATAATACTCCCAATATGCATTCGATTCAAGATTAGCGCTGAATTCGTACCATGTATTCGCCGTTAGACCAGAAAGATCATGTTCTTGAATTGCATAAACATCTGCCCCCGATGCATTTTGGCTAATCACTCTCACAGAAAGGTCAGGGTTGGTATTATTAATCCTAAACCGATAGATTAATTGCGAGGCTGGAATGGTATAATCGAAATCCCGCGTCAAGAGAATATAGCCGGTGTTAACATTTCCCGTAGCCTTCAATTGGAAGCGCTTAAAATCAGTGGATCCTTCATTTATATTTGTTTGTATTACATTAACAGTGCTTAAGCCCTGCGCTGACCAGTTCCAATTCGCCATTGCCCCATTTTCTGCAGATTTACTAAAGCCAAAGCCACCCATCATTGCACCCGTGTCCGTTCCACCCGTTATATTTCCCAGATTGAGTGGTAGGGTGATATTAAAGAGATGCCGTACGCGCAGCACTGGATCCAAATATAGTTTAAGTGCCGTCCAAAATTCAAAATTATTAAGTAACCCCATCTCCGCGCCGCCTACTGGAATACTAATAGAACCGGTACTCGGAAGTAAACCGCTGAAAGAACTTCCAAAGGGTGATTTAAATTGGTCTTGCATCGCCGAAACTATGCCCAATAACCCTGATACTCCACTAAATCCCCCTTCTAAAGTGATTGGGGTGCTTGGATCAAAAGGTGATCCCGTTAGAATTGCATTAATTAAGTCCCACGTTTCTTTGGAGAAAGAGGAATCTAGAAGGAGCATCATAGTCGCTAGGGATTGCGTTAAATTTCCGATCATCCACCAGATCGCAGATCTACCTACTTGTAATATATCCAATACCCACGTATAGAATCCTGGGAAATTCGACCCTGGCGATCCCGGTGCCTGATAATCCGCAGGGAAAAATCCCGAGAGAATACTGGGATGCCCAAAATAATCATCAATCGCAGTGAATAATAATCTATCCCCCGGAACATTATTTAATCGGAATTCGTAAGTTCGTGATAAATTCAAGGAAAAAATAGGAAAACCTAACACTGTCAGGGGGAGCGTGAGATTTACCAGGCTAATTTGCGTGTAAAAATCCGTGGTATTATCGGGGTTTCTAATTAGTGTTGCATTGATGAGCACCTTTAATGAATTAGAGGTTGAGGCCATATTGATGATTGCGGGGCTCCCCAACAGTTCAATCAATTGTGCTCCCACTGAAGCAACAACACGTCGTTCAATTTCGTCCAAATAATCAAGAAGTAAAGGAATGCTTGCATACGGCGTACCCAGTCCTAACGCATCATTTGAGAACGTGCCCTCCCACCAGAATGGAGGTTCATTTATTCCAAGGATCGTTCGGAACATTGAACGAACAGCATCCCCGCCGAGGTAATCATTAATAATGTCTGTATAATAGGTAGCGTTTATGTCTTCATACATCGTTTGGAGTTCAGTGCGCATCAGATCGATCTCAATGAGTGCCATGAGGAGTGAGCTCAAAACCGAATAATTGACCATTTGCAGCATGCCTAGTTGAACTTGAATTTGACCTAATAGCATCTGAAACACGCAAACCATTCCCGTTATTTCTTCTATCATGGATTTTACCGTCAAGCCTGCCCAATAAGCCTGCTGTGCGGCGACCAGTCCGAGTAAGCCAGAGAGCCCATCAAATAAGAGCCCTGTGAGATCGGCGCTTTGGATAAGATCAAATCGGATCGGCTGTAATTCGATGATGCCCCAACCACCACCTTTCCGGATAGTTGTGGTCCAATTGATTTCATAAAGATCGCCTAAGGCCAGCCAAGATAGCTGTTGAATAGGACCGATTATATTGGTCATGATGGGAGCGGGATTGAAAATCGGTTCATCCATATCCCTCTTAGCTTCGTCCGATTCATAGGGTAACATGACTGTGACTATGCACAAGGCCAGAGGTTTAAGCGCACTTGAAGTGGAATATAAGTCCTGCTGCATGTTGCGCACGCGGATTATATTGGTGATCCGCGAACCGATGCTGGCATTTAATGCATTTTTGATAGGATCGACGTCGACCCGCGTTCCATTCACATAATAGTCCGTGGTAATATATAGAGGAACGGATTTGTAACTGGCGATAGAATAGCCATATTCGGCACGTGAACGGGCATTGACGGAAATATTCGACCATTTTAAAATCATAACCCCAAAATCCTCATCTGTAGCGATTATATCGTATTTTAAGAGAGCCGGAAAGGTCCCCTTCTGGAATTTAATGGTATCCAGGTCGCAACTTTCAGCACGATCAATTAAATCAAAGCTACAAGGTTCATAGGCATCATTTTCAAAGATGAAATTCACACTGACTCGTTGTGTTTTAATTGATCCATTTGCAAAGAGTTCAATTCCAACCGATTCCGACTTGGTAACTGTCAAATCGGAAGGATGCCCATAGATAATCGTGTAATTCATGTCATTCGTGCCAAAGGTCGGAGAAGGGCTAGATGATCCTGAAGTCGATCCCAGATTAACATTCATAACCGCTATTTGAATAAAGCCATTCACAAATAAAACGGATGTAATCATTACAAGCAATCCAATTGAAAATAACTTATTTCTATTTTTCATTTTATACACCTTCTTCTATTTCACCAACCACCTGGTTTTTTTCCTTAACTCCTCAATCATGCTTGTATATTGCTCTTTTATCTTTCGAAAGAGGACGGGGTCGATTTCATTCCGCCGTTGATTGAAAATGAGCAGATCCCGTTTTAAAATTTCAATCTGCCGCTTTAAAAAATGCAATCGACCTAATTCATGTTCTTTATTAATTTTCATTTGGGCAACCAGTGAATCATCCGGGGCTGCTACACCTTTCGGACGGTCTTTCGCAATTCGACCGTCAATCACGTAAATTACGCGTTCGGTAAGGCCTGCAACCGCCGGATCATGAGTTACAAGAATAAAGGTTTGTCCCTCTTCCCGATTTAATCGCTTCATTAATTGCAGAATCTCGATCCCTGTTATCCGATCAAGGTTCCCCGTTGGTTCATCTGCCAGGACAATAGCGGGACGATTGGCAAAAGCACGGGCAATTGCTACTCGTTGTTGTTGTCCTCCTGAGAGTTCCGTAGGGCGATGATACAAACGGTCTCCCAGTCCTACTAAATTAAGCAATTCCTTGGCCCGCTCTTGCGTTTCTGCTGGTGTAAGATCTCCCGCAAAAAGCATTGGCAATTCGATATTTTCAATCGCGGTCAGGAGCGGTACTAAATTGAAAAATTGGAAAATAAACCCAATTTTTCTACAGCGCGTATCCGAAATTTCTCCCTCTGAAAAATCCGTGATATCAATCCCATCGACAATTACGCGACCAGAAGATGGTATATCTAAGGCACCAACCATGTTAAGCAAAGTAGTTTTTCCTGAGCCACTTGGACCCATAATCGCGGAGAACTCTTGTTCTTGTATAGTTAAATTAACATTGCGCAGGGCATGCACCTTCACTTCCCCGAGATCATAAATTTTGGAGATGTTCTTGAGTAAAACCATAGGCTTTGGCATGCTATACTACCTTCTCTAATCATTCGCCAGTAAAGCGACCTCTTTATTTTTTTCTATTAGGGGAAGTTTTCTATTCCTTACTAACTTATTCATATCGACGCCTCATTCAAATTACTACCCTATCCGGAATATCGTAAGGCTTCAACGGGTTTTACGGAAGCGGCTTTCCAAGAAGGGTAAAATCCCGATAAGAGTCCAATGCCAACGGCTAGAATCATCCCTACAATAAAGATCCAAGGCTCAAATGAGTAGGGTATTTGAAATCCATAACTCGAATTCATAACAAATGAAATCCCTAATACCCCTCCCACTGCAAGTAGGCTCCCTAACACGCCTCCAAGAAGCGAGATTAAAAAAGCTTCAGTGAGAAAGATAATAAGGACATGGGTACGTTTCGCCCCAATTGCTTTAATAATTCCAATTTCCCGCGTACGTTCTAACACCGACATCATTGTTGTATTCATAATCATGAGAGCGCCTACAACCAACGAAATAGCTGATAAGGCTAAGAGCACTCCGTTTATGATGCCTATAATTTGGTCCATCATAGCCAGAATTTCTTCCTCGGTGATCACTTCTGCCTCCGGGTAAACCTCCGTAATCGCCTCTGCCACAGCTGCCGAATCCACCCCCTTATCAAGCGCGACTAAAAATACTAAGACATTGGTTGTGAGTAATATTTCTTGCATTGTTTCTAAAGTGGTATACGCCATCCCTCCCATGCTCATCATCCCACCGCCCATACTGAAGGACTCCACTATGCCGACCACTTTCAACTCTATATACGAGCCAGTTATTCCAGAGCTTGCGACCAAAGTCTCATTAATATGAATATTTAGAAGTTCTTGTAGATCAATATCAATCACGCAGACATGCTCTAATTCCTCGGTCTGCTTAAGTGATAATCCCTCTACTGTTTTCAGTCCTAAGAGGAATTCCATGTCCTCTGGCTCGATTCCGGTAAGCATAGCTGATTCACCTCCGACATTAATAAAATCTTCGATTACTCCAACGGTCTTATTGACGCCCGGGATTTGCTCGATATAGCCACCAACAGCATACGGGATACTGGGGCGGCTGGTAGAGATCTTACTCATCACAATCACGCTCGCCCCTGAAAATTGGTTCAGAATGGTGTAAATTTGCGTGCGCATGCCTATCCCGATAGACATCAACGCAGTAAAGGTCGTGATCCCAATGAGAATACCCAGCACTGTAAGGAACGTACGAAAACCCCGGTGGCGCATACTGCGAATTGCCAGGAGTATCGCGTATCTAAAAATGACAAATTGATGCTTTAATGCAGTTTTCC
>CAYGYC010000021.1:8249-23982 GCA_964353755.1 uncultured archaeon
AGCCCATGCAAGAACCAACTCAGCGTGTAAAATTTCTAATCTTTTCAATTATGAGGTATAATAACTTTTGTAAAATTTCTATCTTTTCAATTATGACAAATTGATGCTTTAATGCAGTTTTCCAGCCCATGCAAGAACCAACTCAGCGTGTAAAATTTCTAATCTTTTCAATTATGAGCTTCGGAATTCTAAATTCAACTTAACATTTTTAATTAAATGCTAAGGTAGTAATGGTATTGAGGTATAATAACTTTTGTAATAATTAGAAAGTTGTTTGCCTTAATGCTCTAATTCTTTGCAGAAAAAGACAATAATAGTTAAGATAATGATAACGCAGCTAATGCCGAGTAATGTCCCGCTGTAAATTAGATTTCCGAAATGAATAAGCCACAATCCTTTCAATTTAAGGTTGCTCAGGAGAGATACTACAGATATTAGGTGAAATGCATAGGCTAGAACCTTTGTGTCATACTTTCAATGGGCATAAACATTCCTACAACCAATAATATAATCCGCAAAATGCCCTTAAAGGACTGATTTGCTTGTATTTTTGTGGAAGAAAAAAAGAGAGGTAAAAATATGTTTTTTTTTGGGTTAATAAAAGCTTGTACCGCCACCAGTAAGAACTAAATTGAGATAACCAAAGGTTCCTTGTAAGAAAAGAAAGAGCGAAAACACTGCTACCAGAATACCGACTATTAGACTTATTTTCTGATATTTCTTATCAACCACGGAAACAACGAATCCTAGAACTACTGCTGCTATAGCAAATGATATTAATGCGGAAGACAGAAGATTTGAAGCTGAGCTGTAGAATCCCGCAAGTTGCGAATACGCCTTTTTATTAGCTATTAGGTTTGTATATGATATATTTAAATCAAGGTTTGTGTCCATCGGGTTCGGCAAAACATCAACTAAAGTTAGAATAGTCATATTATTGTATAGGGTGGATGTCCAAGCATCAAATTGTATTACCAGAAGTTGAGGCGTTTTGTTATCTCTAACGAAGATTGTATTCACCCAAAATTTAATGTCATCATCTATAGGACTCGCAACAAACGAATTGTTCTGAATCAAACTGCCCGAGTCTTCCGGCAACCAAGTTATACTATAGTCATAAACATAGGTATCTTGCACTATCTCTACCATACGTTCCATTTTTTGGGCAAATTCCATCCCCATTTTATCGATGTCCACCTGTGTAACTGTTCCATTTCCTGTCGATGTCTGATTATAGAGTTTTAAATCCTTCACTTGAGCATCTATTAAATAGAGATCTTGTAAATACGAATTAGCAATCTGCTCTTTGGCAGAATCTTGTTGAAGAATTGCCTGAATTCGATAGGAGACCTCCTCTTCTAATTGCGCATACTCATCGGCTTGTTTGTTATAATTACCAACATTTTGTTGGATGGTATATACTAAGAAAGCTGTTGCTAACGATAAGATGGCTATAAGCACTATGAAAATAGTCGTTATTCTCGTATAGGATTTTTCATTGGACATTTCCTAATCTCCAAAAATTTCTTCTTTTAAAATTTCTTCTTTTTATTTTAAAATTTCTTCTCGCTATTAAAAAATATCTTTACACTATTTCATATTATTAAACTTCCAATTTTTTACGATAAAAGACAATGATAGTCAAAAGGATTATAATGCAGCTAACACCAAGCAATGTTCCGCTGTAAATTAAATTTGCGGAATGCATGAGTCCCAATCCTTTTAAGGAAATATTGCTCAAGAGAGGAACTGCAGAAGCGAGGGGAAATGCATAGGCAAGAGCTTGCAACCACGGTGCCATGTTTTCAATGGGCACAAACATGCCAGAAACCAAGACGCTAATCAGGAAAATGCCTAAAAAGTACTGGTTCGCTTGGATTTCTGTGGTAGAAATGGTGGATATGAAGATGCCTAACGTGATTCCTAAAAAGCCAACTAGTAGCATCGCCAGAAAGAAATCGAGGAGGGAACCGGCCACCTCTAATCCGATAATAGAATTTACGGTAAAGGTCAGGAGGATTTGTAAGGCCATAAAGGCAAAATAGGTGATGTATTTGGAAAGCAAAATCTCCGCCCGGGTGGCAGGGGTCATGAGCAACCGTGAGATAGGGGCTTCTTTCACAATCACGAGGAGGGTGAGGATGAGCGTTGAACCGATTATGAGAAATGGAACGGATAAGGAAGACATAAATCCGAGGAGCTCATTGTCGCCCCCACCCGCACTAAATTCGATATGCGATTCAAGTTGGAAATAGGGAGTAATGTTATTCAGCTGCTGGAATTCTGTCAGGACTTTTTGCAGATTATTCATAATTTTTTGAATGGTAAATGTATCGGATCCATCGACCAGGGCTTCAATGATTGCCGGGAATTGGTAACTAATAGCTTCTGAAAATTCGGATGGGATGGTGATAATAGCAACAACTGTTTTCTGGGCGAGGAGCTCTCGGGCGGAAAGCATGCCGTAGGGCGTTTCATTGATGTAGTACACTCCCTTTATTTCTGTAAGCGAGGAATTTTTAAGGGTCTGAATTAAAATGCGCCCCCAATCATTATCTATCAATTCTAAGGTAGTTCCATTGGGTAACGTATAACTGTACATCAGATCATCATAACTAACAATGGCAATCGGGACCGAGGTTTCTCCTGTCGTCCCGCTCATGAGCGCCATACTACTGAAGGCTGCCATTATGAGAGGCGGCAGTAAAAGTGCCATGAATAGTGCCCGTTTATCGGATTTTAACAGATGCAGTTCCTTAATAATTAACTTCAGCACGCGTTTTAATGAGATCATAGCTATACCTCCATCTTCCTAAAATAGAATGTGATTAGAGAGAGGATAATAAGTATCAGGCAAAAGAGGAGTAATGGTATGACATGGGCGATTTCAAGTCCAAAGCCGCGCAAGGCGATATTTTGAAAGAGGGGCAGAATATGGGCAAAGGGCAACGCATTCGCAATAATGCCAAAGATGGGCGGCATATCATCTATAGGAATAAATTGTCCACTAAATAACACTAGAAATATGAAAATGCCAATGAATAACTGATTAGCTTGGGCTTCGGTCGTGCATAGAGTGGATATAAAAAGACCTAAGCAAACGCCACATAAACCGGCTAATAATAAAGTGATTAAAAGATTTAGGGGAGACCCTGCAATATAGAGTCCAAAGGCAAGGGAAGCAAAGTAGACGACTAAAACCTGTACAATCGTGATTAACGAGTAGCCGATCAGCTTTGAGAGGATGATATCTCGCCGCCCAGCGGGTGTTAGTAATAAACGGGGTAAAGGCATTTCGGTGACTATACTAAGAGAAGTCACGTTCATGGCCGTCGCAAGGATAATCAGGGGAATCATAAGCCCGGCCATATAGTTTAATATCTGATTCCACCCCGCCGGCACGTCGTACTCCATATAAGGGAGAAAGAGAATTGTCCCGTTCCAATTACTTTCTAGCAGTTTGAATTGGATGAATGGTTCAGTCAGGGCTAAGTAGGGATCATTAAAGGACATCATATCTGAGCCATCCAGATAAACGATGACGACCGGATTGGAACTATTTTCGATATACGCGCTAAAATTCTCTGGAATAATAAAGAGCATCTCAATTTCATCATTTTTTAAGAGAGTATATGCCTCTTCGAACTTTTCCTGGAATTCCATGGCTGTTTTCGTGGTATAGTTTGAGACCACCGTCATCGTAGTATTTGCTAAGAAAAAGGCTTGTGCCATATTATTTCCATGCGGGCCCGCATCCTGGTTAATTACGCTAACCGTATATGCGATTTGATAACCGCCCCCAGAAGAGAACCCAAAAATTATGATGGTAATGAGGGGGAAGAGGAAGAGCATGATTAAGCCTCGCCTATCGCTTTTAATTCGCCCGAATTCTTTTAAAACGAGTTCCCAAATGCGTGCCATTTTAATTGCTTACCTCTAAAGATTTGATTCTAAAATAATCGACCAAGGTCGCTTCGGTTTGTTTGAGTTCTATAAGTTGCGTGCCCAGGGCTTGTACCAGTAGCTCCTGCAATTGTTTTACAGGTAAATTTGTAAAAACCCGATAATGTGTGCCCCGTTTCTCTTCCAAAGCAAATTCAATTTGGGGGATCTTCCGGAGCAACGGTAGTAAATTTACAGAAACCTTTTCTATCTGCTCCTTCAAAATGATGTCCACCGCCCGACCTGAACCAGGAAGATTCGAGATGAGTTCTCCGGGAGGCCCAAAGTCAATTAAACCCCGTTTTCGCCCGAAAATTGCCACCCGGGTGCAAAACTTGCTCTCTTCCGGATAATGCGTAATCACAATGAGCGTGGTATTGTAACGCTCTGCGAGATCTAGCAGTGTAATCCAAAGTTGTTCCCGTATAATAGGATCTAAACCCGAAGTGGGCTCATCCAACACAAACAGTTTCGGTTGATGAATCATCGCAATCGCAATAGAGGCTCTCCGGCGCTGCCCTCCCGAGAGGGTCGAAACTAAGCTCTCTTTTTTTTCAGATATCCCCAGATTCTGAAGAATCTCCCCTCCCCGTTTAATAATTTCCATTTCACTCAAACCATACTGTCTACCAAAATGGAGGAGATTTTCCGCTACGGTGAAATTCTCATAAATTTTACTTAAATCCTGCGGAACATATCCAATGAGAGGTTGCAATCTCTTTTTTTCCTTCCTTATATTAAACCCATAAATTCGAATATCGCCACTGGAATCCTTTGTGCCCAATACACATTTAATAAAAGTCGATTTACCTGCACCGCTTTCCCCAATTACGCCAAGGACTTCGCCATCTTGTAATGTCATACTCACATCTTCCAAAATAACCTTTTTGCCTGCTTTAATGGTGAGTCCTTTTACAAATACTGCAGGATACTCTTCAATATTTGGATGCGTTCTCCCGATCCCGCTGATTACGCCTTTCCGATATTTCTTCATGATTTTCACGACGCCAAACATCCCTAAAGCCGCTATTTCAATTATTAGAAACCAAATCACTACGTGTACCCAAGAAGCTGGATCAAAGGAGCGATCAATATTCAATTCTCTCACAATATCCATCACGTATGGTGTATTCCGGAGGTCTGAACCAAAATATGACGTATCCCCAAATCCCATTGTATAAGAATCTCGACAAGTGACAAACCAATCCATGGCTGCAAATACATCATTTGGCTGGGTTCTGAGCAAATAGAGCGCCTTAGAGGCCGTAAAAGAAATAAAAAGATAACTAAAATTGAAATACTCACCAATTAATGGGTAAAAACTAAAGCCCCCATCACTCATCTGACACCCTTTTAAAAATTCAATACATGTAGTACTCGAATATGGCTTTTCATTAATAAACTTCAAGGATTGCACGGCATAATAAGTGGACACCGCATCGCTTCGGATGCCAGGCGAATAAGGAAATCCCCCATCCGTGTATTGGCTGGATAATAACCATAGTCTTAGGGAAGATCGATTTAAGGGTTGTGCATTTAATCTATAGAGCGCCGCAAGGGCAAAAAAGGTAGCCTCCATCGAGGGATTATTCTCATTTAAAATAAATTCCGCAATGGGAGCATACATGGGGGCGTATGACTGTAAGAAAGCCTCTAAATTAATTTGAGAAGCGAACCCCCCCACCTCTGTCTGTAAATTTTGCAACCACAGAATAGCTGCCGTTGTATTGACCTGGGAGATTTGATTTATTAAAGTGAGGGATTCAACCGCCGCATAGGTATCTACTACGGTCGAATTGGACTTCGGAATAGGTCCGAATCCGCCCTCTTTCTCGTTCTGACACATTTCAAGAAATGTCACTAGCGAACTCATATTCAATGAACTTTCTTTCCAAGAGGCAAATGCCGATTTAACCCCCCAATATTGTGCTAACACTACTATTTCTCCATATAATCCATTCTGTGCTTTATATTGTTCCAACCAGTTATACAGGACCGTTCTATTTTCAGCAGGAAGGGAAGCGTTCAGCAAATATAATGCGGCAACCGCGTGGTGGGCACTCTGGAAAGTAGAAATTGTTCCATTGCGAGAGCCGAATCCTCCATCTATATTTTGGGAAGTCGTAATGAAATTAAGAATTTTGGTTTTATTGACTAAAAGCGATTTAGAGTAATCAAATTCTAACATATCAAGGGCCGCTACGCCATAATAAGTAGAAGTGATATCCGAAAGGTTTCCGGGATACCTAGCAAAGCCCCCTTCCAAAGAATTGTAGCACAATTCGATGAAAAGTGAAACATTACTAAAGGGTTTATTGATCTCCTCTCGTGAAACCCCTAACTCAATAAGTGAAGCTACACCGTGATAGGTCGAATGAAGGTCAGGAAAGAGGGTGGATTTCGTTGCCGCATACCCAGCGGCGAAGCCTAATTCACGCCGGCATCCCTCTGAGGTCTGATTAACAAAATTTATTGTTTTATCAGCATTCGGTGGAGATAAATTGGAAATCAGTAAGGCTTCTATGGCTTCATGGGTATATTCAATAGTGGCGGTATATCGCGTGAGATTACTGAATGGGATTCCATATCCCACTTCAAAATCGAATTCCGCGGGAGGTCTTAAGTTATACCCCCCATCTGAGTTTTGGGATGCATTAAGAAAAGTATACATCATGTTTATTCGGCTAGGATTATTATCCAATTCTTGAGGCGCAGTCCAATTCACCGTTTTAATAGCTCCAAACGTAGATAACATATTTCCGGCTCCTGCAAAATCAGAGAAACCTCCATCAAAATTTTGACGTGTTAAGGCAAAATAAGAGATGGAGGAGCGATTAAGATCGGCAAAATAAAATGGAGTAGAGCCATTTAAATAGAAATAGGTGGCAACTGTGTTATAAATGATATCAATACTCGGTTCTACGAATAACCCGTCCTTGTTTTGGAATGTTAAGGCATAAGTCCCTGTTTCATCAACGATGGTATTTATATATCCCGTCGAAAAATGGTGTGGCGGGTTATATAGTAATAGACCAATTAGTGAACAGACCGGTATAAGGAGTATTAAAAGGAATAAAACTCTGACTTTCCGCATTTTAATCAAACACTTGAATAATTTTCCGTTTTTCTAAGGTACTAATTTCTTGCATGCGAATTTGAAAATAGCGGCGAAAGCTCGCCACATCACGGGTCAGTGAAGTAACAGTAATACCCATCTCAAAGAATCTATTCACAATCTTTTGTAAATTTTCCTCTATATTCTCAATATATAATTCAATTTCTTCTTTTCCAATCCGTAATATATGAACAATTTCATTCAATTCTGCGATTTTTCTCAGAAGATCCGCATTAAAATTAGCACGCACCCGGGCGATTTGGCCGTTCGAGGGTAATTTTGCAATGAGATTGCGGGATGTATCAAAATCGACTACTTGCCCATTCCGCAGTAAAACTACCCGATCACAGACATTGGCCGTTTCCAAATCATGTGTAACAATTACCATCGTCGTTTTCGTTTCTATATTCAATCTTTTTAAATAATTTAAAATATCAAATCGCCGTGTTGCATCCACTCCTGTGGTAGGCTCATCAAGAAACAAAATCTCGGGTTCATTTATTAATCCAATAGCAATAGAAACCCGTTTTTGCTCGCCCCCCGACAGAAATTTCACTTTCGAATTCCACACATCCTTAGGCAATTCCAGCATTTCAAAATAGCGTTCAACCCGCTTTCGCGCCTCGTCCTTTGAAAGGCCATACATCGAGGCGAAAATTTCCACATTTTTTAGGGCTGAAAACTCATGATATAGATTCACCAGTTCTAATTGCGGGACATACCCAATTTTTGATATGATTTTTTTCGGATCTTTTCGGGGCTCAAATCCGAAACAGCTCACAAACCCCTGATAATCGAGAATTTGGCACGTTAAAACCCGAATAACTGTGGTTTTTCCCGCCCCCGAGATCCCCATCATGCCAATAATTTCTCCACGTTTACAATGAAATGATACATTTTTTATTACCTGATTGTCCCCGAAATATACATTCAAGGATTTAACATTGATCAATTTGTCAGCCTCAACCATTTAGCTCACCAGTTCTCCAAAGATCCGGGATTTTTTTGATAACGAATCCTTTTCTTACCATTTACGGAATTATTAGGGATTTATAACTTTTTAATAAATTCTAAAACGTATTCCTATTTCTCTTTTCCTTAATTGAAACAAATCTTAGATAATTATTTGTATCTATTTATGGCTAATAAAAAAATAATAATATTTTATTCCTTAAACTTATTTGAGAAGTTATCGATGATGTGAAACAATGGAACAAAGGAAAGAGTCCATTCAAGCACAAATCCTTGAAATTATTAGTAAATTCGGATTCTGGATGATAACTAAAAATGGATTGCAAGGCGCTGCTGGTTATATCAATATCCCCAACCGAAAAATTTATATTGAGGTTTTATTTCCCAAAGATTTCCCTAAAACTTCTATTATTCTTAATCTACCCCGCGATCTTCGGCAGAATCCCCTTTTCTTTGAATTAATTCCTCAAATTACTCAAGAGACACAGGATTCCCGAATCCAGGTCACCCAAGTATTAGAATTAATCCGAATGAAATTAGGTTCGCTCCAACCCCAGGAAATAAAGGAGCGTTTATTGGATCAACTGGATGAAGAATTAAATTTCGTAAAATCAATTTATAATGTAAAAACAGTTGAGGGAAAGAAGTATCATATTCGCATTTTTTATCAATTGGAAGATTTGAACTTCGAGATTGAAATTAATTATAAGACCTACCCCCAAAAGCCGGAGATTGTATATCATCATCAATTAGAAAAAATGATCGGATTACCTCAATCGTTAAGCATACTTCAACAGTGGAATATGAATAATCCCCCCCATATTGTGCAAATCGTGCAAGAGATTGAACACAAATTCACGGCAGCCCGGGGAGTGGAAGACATCGATAAGCTCATTACGATTAAAAATCTAACCGTTGTGAATGAAAAAAATCAAATGCTCACCCAAAATCTTTCCTTTTCCGCCCTGAAAGGAGATATTATTGGCATTTTCTGTTTCAATAAAGAAATTCCCTTTGCCTTAGCACAGGTATTGTTAGGCAAAATCCTGCAATTCACTGGCGAAATACGCATTTTTGGGAAATCCCCGGGTAAAGAGGAAAGCCAAGAACCGAATTCGTTCATAGATTTTCACCTTCCTCCTAAGATTGCTCAAATGTTAAATGATTCATCCGTAGAAGAAATTTTGAATAAATATTCAACGGGATTATCAAAAAAAGTCGCCAAGGAACGTATAAATGTGCTCCTTTCGATAATAGGACTTTCAAATAGACGGAATTTCAAATTGAAAGACCTTTCTGAAGGAGAGAAACGGCGTGTAATTGTTGCTTTTTCTGTTATTAAACCGCCCCCCCTGCTCTTTTTGTTTGAACCCGAACAGGGGTTGAATACTACAGAAAAAAAGCGAATTTGGGACACGATTATTGCTATTAATGATGCTTTCGCCATCACCACTTTCGTGTATAGTTCTAAAGGGGAGCTTGATCGATGTCATAATATCTTGGTCCTCAGTCCAAATGGAAAACAACTCGGTTTCGGCACACTTCCGCAGCTGATCGGCGAACTTCCCTTATTTAAAGAGGTTATTGTAATCCAATTCAACTCTCCCAATCCCGCCCATGTTGACCGGCTGGGCGAATTACCCGGAATCACCTTTCTTATTGAAGAACGGCAAGGGGAAAAATTTCGCATTTTCACCCAAAACGATCCGAAAGAACTCATTCCTCTGATTTTCCAAGAGATGGGATCCAATATCTATAATCTCTGTCGAGAACCACCTAGCCTCATCGATTTTGTCCCTTTCAAATGGAATCAACAAAAATCGTCATAGAAAGCTCAAAAAGGTTTTTATGGAGATATAAGGTTTAATAACGAAAAGACTAATTTAATTAATTTCAAATGCATTTCTGAAACTAAAAAAAGATAAAAGTAATTCATTTGAGCGGATAGGATGCCAAAGGAACATAAAAAAAAGAAAGGAAAGACCCGTGAACCTGAAGATGAGGAAAGTTTCATACATCGGGTTCGTATACCCGTCGAGGGAGAAGTGTTGGGGGTTGCTATTCAGATGCTCGGCGGATCGCGTGTGCGCGTACAATGCATGGATGGTAAAACAAGACTCACCCGAATTCGTGGAAAAATAGTAAAACGCCTTTGGATACGTGAGGATGATATTGTTCTGGTATCCCCTTGGCCCTTCCAGGATGAACGCGGCGATATTGTACATCGTTATACGCGTGCTCAAGCAGCGTGGCTCGAAAGAAATGGCTATCTAAAAGATAGAGATGAATTTCAGTGAATTACGTATAAAAAGAAAATTTATCCTTACCATCCTTGGAGATATCTGACGATTTTTTCGACGGCGCGGATGGATAATCTGGATATTTGGGGAAATTGATTTTTTGTTCTTCCTCAATTAATCTTTTTACTTCATTAAATAATAACGTGGGATGCGGAATGCCCACAAATTTCATTTTCCCATTGATCGCAATGGACGGGACGCCTCTAAAATCCGGATACATTTGTAGCCGATTCATTCCCGCAGGGCTTTCCACATTTACTTCTTCAATGATTATATGTAAGCCTAATTCCGATTCAATTAACTCGGCTAACAATTTCCGAGCACTCGGGCAGTAGGGACAATCGGTTGAATAAAAAAATTCTATGTGAATAAATGTAGAATCTTCCATTGTTCTTGAATCACTTTAACCTTATTGCCATTCGTTTTAAAATAGCCTTAAAATCCTAAATTTTCAGCACTCTAAAGTATCTTAGTAACTACGTATTTCCGAACTTTTAAAAAAAGAGGTAATAAATGCCTTTTAACTAGGGTTTAGGTCAATTTATTTAAATAATCTCTTTTGTTTAGTTAAGTAAGATTGGCTATAAAGGTCAGGTTTCCGTTATGGTTGAAGTGGAAAACAAACAATTCAAGATGGTGTGTCAGGAGATATTAAAGGAAATTTTGGAGGGAACTATAAAGAACAAAAGGGACCTATATCATCTTAAGACAAGGATCTGTAAAAAATATAAATTTTCCAGATTACCGCGTAATGGAGATATTCTGGAAATTGCCACAGAAGACGAACGTGAAGAGATTCTTTCCCTATTAAAAACCAAGCGGGTACGGACAATTTCGGGCATTGTGGTTGTTGCGGTAATGGCAAAACCGTATCCTTGCCCGCATGGAAAATGTCTATACTGTCCTGGTGGGCCTGATGTTGGGGCGCCTCAAAGTTATACGGGGAAAGAACCCGCAACGCTCCGGGCAATCCAAAACAAGTTCGATCCTTTTCAGCAAGTAACTGCCCGGCTGAGGCAACTCAAAATCATTGGCCATGATATTGATAAGGTGGAATTAATCATTATGGGCGGCACCTTTTTAGCAACCCCCGAGGACTATCAAAATTGGTTTGTAAAGCGATGTTTAGAAGCCATATGCCAGACTGAAGCCCCCTCCTTAGAGGCAGTACAACAGTGCTGTGAGCAATCGCCTCTTAGAAACACAGGAGTTACAGTAGAAACTCGCCCGGACTACTGCAATCAATTCTATATTGATCGTATGCTCAATTGGGGTGTGACTCGAGTTGAAATCGGCGTTCAAAATGTCCGGGATGACATTTATGAATTTGTCAAACGCGGGCATCGGGTCGAAGATGTGATTACCGCCACCCAGTTGCTGAAGGATTCGGGCTTAAAATGTGTGTACCACATGATGCCCGGGATGCCCTTAAGCGACCCGCAAAAGGATCTCGAGGCGTTTGAAACTATTTTTACCAATTCCAACTTTAAACCCGATGAATTGAAGATTTATCCTACTCTAGTGATTAAAGGAACTGAATTATACAATATGTGGGTAAAAGGAGACTACAAACCTTATACCACCGAAGAAGTGGTCAATTTACTCGTTGAAGTACGGAAAAACTTTCCAAAATGGGTGCGCATTCAGCGAGTTCAACGGGATATCCCCGTATATCTTATTGATGCAGGTCCAAACAAGAGTAATTTACGCGAATTGATTGAAGAAGAACTCGAAAAAAGAAAGATCGCCTGTAATTGTATCCGCTGTCGAGAAGTGGGACATGCAAAACTCAAATATGATAAAGAACCCAATCCGGATAAAATAGATCTGTCCGTTGAGAAATATAGCGCCTCAGGGGGCGAAGAATTATTCATTTCTTACGATGATTTGAGCCAAGACATTTTAATTGGATTTGTAAGATTACGAATACCCTCCGAAAAGGCGTATCGCCATGAAATTACTGAGGTTCCCTCTGCCATTATTCGGCAGTTACATGTCTATGGCACTCTCGCTCCCTTTACTTTACAACCACCCACCTCTGAGATGTGGCAGCATCGCGGCTATGGCTTGCATCTCCTTCAAGCAGCGGAACGCATTGCCCGCGAAGACTATGATTGTAAAAAAATTTTAGTGACCAGTGGCATTGGCGTCCGGGAATACTATTATAAGGTTGGATATAAGCGAGATGGCGCCTATGTTTCAAAACTATTGTAAAATTAGTTAAAATTAGAGAATCCAATTCCCGTTATAAATTATCTCCAATAACTTTCAATATTTGATTCAAAGCTCTTTCATCATCCCGTATTTTATGCTGCGTTTTCTCTAACAGAATAAGTTCTTTGGGATCTGTTGCCTTTTCATAGAGCCGATAAGCGTTTTTGACATCAACCAATTCATCTGCGGTCCCATGAATGATAAATTTAGGTATAGAAATATAGGGTATCCATTTTATAGGCATATATTCTTTAAATTCATTTATTATTTCCTTCTCATAAGATTCCTCAATTCGAATTCCCCCGATTTGATTCGTATAATGAATTCCCAGCCGCAAGTCCGCTATTCTGGCGTTTGATAAATCCGCAGGGGAGGCACAAACAAACACACATTTAGGAAGATTTTCCCTTTTTTTGGTTTGTTGCGCAAGATAATAGATTGTGGGATATGTCCCCAAACTAAATGCCAGATAAGAAACCCGCGAACGATTAACCTCTTTTAAATTCCAAATATAATTTGAAACCAGAGTTAAATCTTTCACCCAATTTTTTATAGAAAAGAATCCACTTGACCCTTGACAACCCGAAAAATTGAAAATTATCGATATCATACCCAACGCGCAAATTTTTCTTCCTAGGTCATCATACCCCTTCTTTTCTACGGGTAAGGGCGTGCTCGGCAAGCCGTGTGCTATGATTACGGTGGGATGTGGCTGACCGCGTTCCGGAATGAATATCATTCCACCCAGCGTGACATCCTCACGTTTCAGGCTGATGATTTCTTCGATCACGTTCTAGCCCCTAAAAGATTTTTCAAGACCGCCGCCACGGTATACAAACGATTTTCTGCTTCGTCAAAGACCACCGAATGTGGACCATAAAAAATTTCATCCGTAACTTCTTCGTGATTCCGCGGCAAACAATGCATGAAGATATAATCCGGTTTGGCATATTTAGTGAGCGCAGAAGTAACTTGAAATCCCTTAAATCGCTTTAATTTCTCCTCTTTTTGGTTTTCTTGGCCCATGGAGATAAAGGTATCTGTGACAATGACATCGGCATCAGAAACCGCTTTTTTCGGGTCGTGGGAAATAGTCATTTCGTTGGAGGCAATTTCTTTACAATACTGCAAAACCTCCTTGAGCGGTTCATAGCCAGGCGGACTGGCTATTTGCATGGGTACTCCCATTTTCGCGCAGGCTATCATTAACGACTGACATACGTTATTCCCATCGCCCACCCAAGCGACCCGCTTATCATCTAACGTCCTAAAATGATCTTCAATCGTATATAAATCGGCTAAGGATTGTAACGGATGGAATTTATCAGAGAGTGCATTGATAATTGGAACCCCGGCATATTTCGCTAACTCATCCAAATCCTGATGGTCATATACCCGCGCCATGATCCCGGCAGCCATTCGTCCTAATACTAACGCTGTATCACGAATGGATTCTTTAACTCCCAGATGGATATCCTCCCTTCCAAGAAATATTGAGTTTCCCCCTAGATCTGTCATTGCTAATTCGGCGCTTACCCGAGTCCGGGTCGATTTCTTCTGAAATAGCATAATCAAGGTTCTCCCAAACAGTGGTGCGTTTCTTCGATAGATTTCGCGATCCTTTTTGAAATCCTTTGCCTCATCCAAAAGAAACCGGATTTCCTCTGAAGAAAATTCCTTTAACGTTATTAAATGCCTTTTTCCTAGCATTAAATCCGCCTAATTCTCTTATTACTTCAATAAATGTAATAATTAAAATAGTAATTATTAACGATATTTATTATTAATTCAAGGATTGGATTTCGTGAAAGAAATGGCAACTAATTTAAAAATGTTTAGCCCTGGAAAAATAGGTAATGTTTCCCTTAAGAATCGACTGGTGCGATCCGCCACTGCCGAGGGATTGGCCCAAGATAATGGAGAAGTCACAGACAAGCTCATAGCACTTTACCAGAAATTGGCGGCAGGGGAAGTTGGCTTAATAACCACTGGCTTTTCCTATGTCATGGAGAATGGCATCGCCTTACAGCGGCAAATAGGCATTTACCGGGATGAATTCGTACCCGGGCTCAAAAAATTAGTGAAAAGCGTGAAAGAATTTCCTGATACGAAGATTTTCATGCAGCTCGCCCATGGGGGGCGCGAAATTTCCATAGTTGAAGTATTAGGGCTTTTTGATTCTTTTTCAATTATTTCCAAAGCTTCGGCAAGCAGTGCATCTAATTCTTGCTTAACAATTATGGATTCTTCAGGATCCTTCATTCTTTTCAACAAATTCTTCCTGCTAAATTTTTTCAGTATCCATTCCTCCATTATGGCAGAGTAATCCGCATTTTTCAATATTTCCCGTATTCCTTCGAGAGATTCATTGTTTCTGACAAAAAAAATCTCTGAACCATGATTCAGCAAATATTTCATCGGATTTGCTTGACCTAATACACGTTTTAAATAGCTTTTTTTGGTTTTAAATAATGATTCTAGTTTCATATTTACTTTTGGAACATAAATTTGTCTTTGAATCTCTTCGATTTCTTTAGAGGTTTTAGCCTTTTTAAGTTTTTCTATAATTTCGGGACATTCCGCTATATAACGCTCATTAACACGTCTGTAATTAAATAATAATAGCGCTCTGTCGAGAACAAATTTCCATATGAAGGTAATACATTCATTTTCTGCTTTTCCCATACGTTCATGAGTATCTTGACGCTTCTTTTGTTCTTTTGTATATTTCCTTAACTTTCTCGCCCCTTTATCATAATTCTCATTATCATTGTCCAGAATCTTTTTTATAACATCATAATGCTTTTTACATTCTACTAAATCCAAATAATCTTGTTTCCAATTACTGAGAACCTCATTAATCCGCTTAGTGATATTTTCAACGGCAGGTAATTCACGGTGGTGGAATTTTGAATGGCCTCTTTTCATTATTTTTTGTTTTAATGACATTAAACTGTCATATATATACTCTAACCATTCATATACTTTTATCCCATCCAATTGAAAATCCTTATCTGTTTGGCCCCATTGTGTAATTTGATATATCGCCTCTATAAACCCCTTAAAAACATCACGGATCTTTGAATTGGAAAGATAATTCGCTTTTCCGCTGATCTTCAATTGAATGGGCTTGATGGCTTTCAAGCCTTTAAAGATCGCCTTTTTCATAGCGTGTGCTAAATCATAAGCG
>CAYGYC010000022.1:0-14324 GCA_964353755.1 uncultured archaeon
TAATTCCTTGCATAAGTCTATCTCCAATTCTATCATCTTTTTTAAATTTCAAGTTATCATAAAGGATCTTTTTTGAAATTACTGAATGTTGAGCGCCCGAATCAATTAATAATTCAATTACCGTAGATTTCCCATTATTTGGATTTCTAATTAAAAGTGGCATAAGAGGGATTCCAGCGATAATGGTCCCTTCCACAAAATTCTGTCCCTCCATTATTAAATCATCTTAATAAATAGATGGAATTTTTATTGATGCTGGATTCTTTTTTGACGCGCGCACAATAATTGGGAATCCTTTTATTTTTCCAGATTTTTTTAATTCAAGTAAAATTTTTGCTATCTCATCAGAATTATTCGTATGTGCAATAACCTTTTCATTCAGAATCGCAATGAATTGCCCTTGATATTGTTCTTCCAACTTTTCTATATTATGTTCAAACCACATTTTATCCGTTTCACTTGACAATATTTTCACCCCACTAATTTCTATATGAATAATTAAAAATGGCAATAATTAAATTTTTTGACCCACTTGCTATAAATCATTTAAAATATCGTACAAGTTCGTGATAAAAAACTTTAATTAGAAAATTAATCTATGAAGTAGAAAAATATATTTTAAAAAGGATGATGGTTTAATTCTATGCAGCCGCTGGATTTGGAAAAGTTTTTTTACCCTAAATCCGTTGTCATTATCGGGGCCTCCACAAAGCCCTTCAAATTCGGAAGTTTATTTCTAAAAGCACTATTAGATTTTCAATATCCGGGAAAAATTTATCCGGTCAATCCGCGCGGGGAAAAAATTCAAGGATTAGATTCCTGGATATTGGAAAATATCTCAGATCCCATCGATCTGGTGTATATCACTGTGCCCGCGGAGCAAGTGCCTGAAGAAATGCGCAAATGTGCGAGAAAAAACTTCAGAAATATAATAATTCTAACAGCGGGGTTTAAAGAAACAGGTGAGGCGGGTAAAGAAATAGAAGAAGAATGTGCAGATATTGCGCGGAAAAACGGGATTCATGTCATCGGTCCTAATTGTTTTGGGGTCTATCATCCCAAAGGAGGGGTCACCTTACTTCCAGGGGGCGATTTTCCTAAAGATTCAGGAGATATCGCCATGCTATCTCAAAGTGGGGGAAATTCCGTCAATTTTGTAATGCTAGGGCAGAGTGATAGATTACGATTTAGCATGGTAATTTCTTATGGGAATGCCCTTGATCTGGATTTCCCTGATTTTTTGGAATATTTAAATACGGACCCTGATACGCGGTTAGTAGCAGCATATCTTGAAGGCGTGAGAGACCTTTCGAGATTGAAAGCGGTACTCAAACAATTTAAAAAACCGCTGATTATTTGGAAGAGTGGTTTAACTGAAGACGGTGCGCGAGCAGCTGCCTCTCATACGGGCTTCCTAAGTGGACAGACCGAAGTATGGAAGGGCTTCTTCCAGCAGTATCGAAATAAAATACTCCCAGTAAATGGATTTGAAGACTTATTAGATACCACGAAAGCAATGGCATATCTCCCCTCTTTGAATAAGGATCTTGATCATAAAACGAGGATCGGAGTGATTGGAGGTGGAGGTGGTATCGGAATTGAGATTAGTGACATTGCCAATCAGTATGGGTTAAAAATTCCCAAGCTCTCAGAAGAGACGAAAGAAAAATTAAAACAAATTATGCCACCCGAAGGGACTTCTATCAATAATCCGCTGGATATGGGAAATCCAATGTATATGGGAGATTATAAAAAGATTTTAGGAACATTCATGGAAGATCCGCGAATTTGAGTGTTGGTGAATGATTTTATTGTAGACTTTGTTATCGATATGAAAGCCGTCTATCGAGTGATTAAAGAGTATAAAGAAGCACATGACACGGTGCCCATAATTGTGATCTTGCGAGAACTGCTTAATACGGCGGATAATCTGATGTTAGAGAAAAAATATCGTACCTTTCGGGACAAATTCCAGGAGATCAAGGTACCCGTGTATCCCTCCTTCTATCGTGGCATTCGCGCGCTGGCAAATTATTTAAATTACTACAAAGTTTAAAAAGATGTAGATTTTAAACCCGAAAAAATTCCATATAAATAGATAATTTTATAAAGAACAAGTTAAAAACTGAAATCCGAAAGTTATCTGAAACTTCTTAGGTTTGGATGATGAAACAATGAAAAAATTAAAGACAATAATTATAATCTGGATGGCTCTTCTTATAATAGTACTAACGCAGATACCCACCTCTAAGGCACAAACAATCAATGATGGGGATTATTATATATACGGTCCAAATTCAGGATTTAATAAACTTACAGTCCATTGGGATGTCTATTCGGGTCCTGCCATTGATGTTTTTATTTTCACTTCTGCCCAATATACTTCTTGGTTATCTATTTTTCCTGCAGACCCAATTTCAGCTGTTCATGAATCCTACGATACATCTTCCGGAGAAATTACAATGACTATCCATAGAACTACTACTTATTATGTTATTCTTTCAAATGCCAACGGCTTGACCCCAGCTTCTATGACATCAGGTGCCTCTTGGAGTGGTGGTATTGCAGGTTTTGAATTCATAATGACATTTCTTGGAATAATAACTTTAATCGGGATTGCTCTTTCCTTAAAGAAAAGACCTGCAAATATCTTTTAGTGCTTTAAATTTCATTAACTTCCCCTATTTTTTTGAATCAATTTCTATCTACCCAGTTTAAATAAATATCATGATTATAATAAGCGGATTGGAGGAATCGGCGGAGATAGGGCATTGGAATTGAGATTAACGATACTTTCAACCAATATAGGCTAAAAATTCCCACGCTCTCATAAAAAGCGAAAGAAATATTGAAACAAATTATGCCTATCGAAGGAAATTCCATTAATATTCCGCTGGATATGGAAAATCCGATGTATATGGGCGATTATAAAAAGGTTCTAGGAACATCTTAGGCAGATCCACAGATTTCGGTGTTGGTGAATGCCTTTATTGTAGATTTTATCACCGATATGATTAAAGAATATAAAGAAGAACATCCTACCGTTCCCATAATTGTCATCTTGCGCGAACTTCTCAATACGGCGGATAATCTAATATTAGAGAAAAAATATCGCACCTTTCGGGATAAGTTCCAGGAGATCAAAGTACCGGTCTATCCCTCGTTCCATCGTGGAATTCGCGCGCTGGCAAACTATTTGAACTATTATAAAATTTAAGATTTTGCCGCTTTTTTAGATTTCTCAGTAACAAGGGCGGCACATTCAAGGAAGTAATTACGAGGGGAAATTCGGTTAGTATTCAAGGTCTGAAAGAGCTCTTTAAATCTTGGTAAATTCTTCTTTAAAATCTTCGCAAAATCATCTGATTCAAGGAAATTCATGACTGTATGTTTAACATTATAAAGTTCGTCTTTCCTATCTGTTTCATCGCGGGTAAAAACATCTTTTGTGCGTTTATACTCCAAGATATAATCATAGATTTCATTACAGAGTTTATGGATGTCAGTACTGAATTGTAGGCCGAATTCCCGATTCAACCCCAATTTGGATAACAACGGGTCCTCCCAGTCCAGGTCCTTCCCTAAAATAGGAATGATTTTAATGTTATGGGTTTGTGCGATTGCTAATTCATGCTGGCAATATTGTGATTGAATGGAATTTTTCGTTGCCACAAATAAAAGGATCTGGCATTGCGGGATAGTTTCGTTCATGAATTTATCGATCTTCCCCGTTTTTTTCATATCCTGCATGCAATGGTAAGAGTAGGAAATTTCATCCCGCTTTTTCAAATCCTCCGCTATTTCCGCGATATGATATTTCCCCGCTTCATAATCACTTATCACATAGCTGATAAAGACACTGATGCTCCCAATTTTGCGGCAGTAATCGAGAACGGCTTCCATTCCTTTATTTTTAATCATATCCCATTCTCTTCCTAAGGGGTTACTCTTTATTGTTAAAGAAATCAAATTCGGTAAGCGCCATAAGGATCCTGGAATGGTCTTCAACTGGTTACGTTGAAGATCCAGCGATTGGAGCGCTTTGAGGTTGCCCATAGACCCCGGGAGCACTTTTAACGAATTATAACTTAAATCGAGTTTCTGAAGTGCCTTGAGATTGCCTATGGTCTCTGGAATGTAATCCAATTTATTATGTCCTAAATCCAAGGTACGCAGCGCTCTTAAATTGCCTAACGATTCCGGGATCGTGGTTAATTGATTATGACTTACATCAAACGTTTGGAGCGCGGTTAACTTCCCAAACGTCTCCGGGAGCGAAGGCAATTGGTTATGTTCTATATTCAGATCAACCAAAGGTTTAAGGTTGGTAAAAGAGGCGGGTAACTCAACTAATCTATTTAAATTAAGCCATAATTCTTTAAGTGAAAATAATTTCCCAAAGGATTCTGGGAGGACTTTTAATTTATTCTCACTTAGTGCTAGAAGGGTTAGCAATTTAAGGTTACCAATGGATTCTGGCAGTGATTTCAATTGATTTTTATGTAAAAATAAGGTTTGAAGCATTTCGAGGTCGCCCAAACTTTCTGGAAGAGCCGGTAACTCTTTAAAATTCAAATTGAGATCCACGACGCTCTCCTCTTCGGATCTGTACCCTATCTTATCCCACTGAATATTTTTTTCTCGCTTGATTTCTTTCCCGAGTATCTTTTCTAACTCTTCCAGCACTTTGGCTTCATTCTCTTTAACTTCGGCATACTTTCGACCCATGGTCTCACCAACTTTAGAAATACATAAAATTAAATTATAAATCTTTATGAAGATTTAGAGATCCAGCATCCAAAGTTCCAGAAAATTAAGTCTTCAACCATAGTTATTTCCAAGGATACTTTCATTCTATTATTACCGAATTAAGTGTGTTTAATAAAATAATCAGAAAGATAGTAAAAAATTTCTTGCTCTGCAAAAATGTCTATTATATGTTCTATTATTTGGGAATCAATATAACCATATACAAGCTCGACCTTAATTTTACGGATCCCTCTCCTGATTTTACGAAGGGGTCTTCCCCTAATGGCGTAAATTACAATTCAAAAGAATTAAATGAGAGAAAATCAATTCAAAAGAATTAAATGAGAGAAAAAGGATTTTGATGATGTGGTAACCGATTATAAGTATCTCGCCAAATTTTGTCAAAATTTTTGTGAAATTCTTGAACGATTTACAAAATATATTGTGGTTTCGGGGTTTTTTGTCATAAGTAGTGGGAGAAGCAGAGCTACTGAAGATATAGATATTATAATTGAACCGATCAATTTAGCCACCTATTTAGAGTTGCATGAAGAATTAAAACAGAAGGATTTTTTTTGTCTTCAATCCTCAGATCCTCATACAATCTATAATATGTACTTGAGGGATAAAATTCCAGTGAGATTTATTAAAAACGATAATCTCATTCCGAATATAGAACTAAAATTTGCAAAAGATGAACTGGACGAATACCAGCTACAAACTAAGAAAAAAATTGAATTTACAGAAATGGATGTCTATTTTAGTAGCATAGAGGCAAATATAGCTTTCAAAGAAGAATTATTGAAAACACCAAAAGATTTTGATGATGCGAAACATTTACGAATTGTATATTCTGAAGTGCTAGATGAACATGAGATTGAGAAAATAAAAAAAATGATAAAAAAGTTCAGATTGGGATATAATGGCTAAAGAAACAGATTTTGTTCAAATTTGGGCAGAAGAATTTAAAAAAAATCCCATCAAAAATCGGAAACTCTTAGATAAATTTGTTACCTGCCAAATTTTGCAAGCTCAAAACCAATTGAAAAAATTACCACTTGAAAAACTCGTACCATTATTCAATATCAAGAATGAAGAAATTATAAAAATGCTTAGAAAGCATCTTAAAGACCGCATTTAAATAGAACGGTATTTAAACCTCCATTGAAAAGAAGGGATTCCTATGAATATAGATCAAACAGACCGGTATGATTTTGAGAAAGAATTTGCCCAAGAGACGGTACAAGCGTTACAAGCCATCCTAAAGATAGATACGACGAATCCACCTGGCAATGAAACGAGAGCAGCGGAATGGATTTATAACTATCTTTCAAAGGAAGGGATCGACGCCGAGGTCATTGAGAGTGCCCCAGGAAGGGGAAATGTGATTTCCAGATTGAAAGGCGACTCCACCGCGCCCTCCTTATTGTTACTGTCCCATGTAGATGTGGTGCCCTCCCAGGATGTAGAAAAATGGACGATGCCACCCTTCTCGGGGGAAATAAAAGATGGCTTTATCTGGGGAAGAGGCGCTATCGACATGAAGAGTACGACGATATCCCAACTCATGACCTATATTAAGCTTCATCGCGACCAAGTCAAACCCAAGAGTGACATTGTGCTTGCTGCAACGGCTGACGAGGAATGTGGGGGAAATTTTGGAGCTGGATGGCTCCTCAATAATAAATTTGAAACCATTAAGACCGATCATGTAGTTACGGAAGGCGGAGGACAACTTCTGCCCATGAAAACTAAAATTCCCCATTATATTATCCAAATTAGTGAGAAAGGGATGTTTTGGACGCAGCTCCGAACTCAAGGAGCCGCAGGACATGGGAGTATGCCCCATCCAGCGAAGGAGCAGGCTATTGTAAAGATGACGCAAGTCATTAATAAAATTGCAAAATACTCATCACCTATTATTATTCAAGATCTATTTAAAAATACGGTACATGCAATGGATTTGCCTGCTGCTGCACTGACCACACGAATTTTTACCTCGAAAAGATTAGTGAAGCTAGGAATTAGGCTAGCTAATAGGTTGATGAAACAGGATTTAGATGTAATGATCTTACCCTTAGTCCAAAATAAAATCACGCCAACAATTCTTCGAGCGGGACAGAAAGAGAACAATGTGCCGGGGGTCTGCGAGCTCACGCTTGATGCCCGACTGCTCCCCGGGTTCAATAGAGATGACCTTTATAAAGAATTGGCGAAAATTCTTGGTAAAAAGTTATTTCAAATGTTAGAATTTCGGCCAATTCTGGATCAGCCTGGAGGCTTAACTCCCCCTGACACCGATTTCGCCCAAATAATCACGCAAACCATTGGCGAAATTGACCCTGGCGCAAAATTGGTTCCTATCTTGAGTCCAGGGAGCACGGACATGCTTCATTTCCGAAAAAAGGGAATAAAAGCCTATGGCTTTGTCCCAATGCGGATTGATAAAGGGCTCACTGCAAAGGAATTCGCTTCCCTTCCACACGGGTACGATGAACGCATTTCAATTAATAATTTAATGTTGGCTACGCGATTCTTTTATAATCTCAGTTTGAAATACTAAAAGAATAGGATAAGGAAAATTTGTTTTAATTGGGTGAGTGTAACTGACTTTTGGGCAAATCGTTGAACAGGCACGCGAACAAACAGAAGCTATTTTAAAACAAGCAAGAACTATAGCAGTCCCCTCAAAAATAACAGACCAAGTTGTTTTGGGATTTGATGGCTACCTAGACACTCTTCTGTCTCTTGTACGAGTGCGTCATTCCCCAACTAACTATGAGCTCATGAACAAAATGGAAGAATGGGCAGAGCGAATTGCACGCTCGGCAGGTTCTAGTGCTTCAATGGAACGAATTATCAAGAAAATCTCCGTTGGGGGATTTACGTGCAACGTGGGAAAAGCCCTCTCGACTTTATGCGGAAAGGTCATGAATATTCATTTAATTGGGGCATTTGGCTTGCCTACTATGCAGAAAATCTTTCAAGAGCAGTTAATCGATAGTTATCACTGTGTACCCTTTTCGGTTGGAAATCCAGGAGCTACTGATGCCTATGAATTTGCGGATGGCAAAATCATGTTAGCATCCTTCGAGAATATCAATCGACTCGATTGGGCTCAGATTCTTTCTAATACAGGACAGGAATTTTTGATAAAAGAATTCGAGAAGAGCCACCTCTGGGGGATAGGCTACTGGTCCTCGAGCCCCCATATGTCAGAAATATTTTCCGCATTACAGAAAACGATTTTTCCCAATCTCTCACACTCTGCCCGCGGGAAATATTTGATTCTCGATTTATCGGATTTACGAAAAAAACCGCAACACCAATTAGCCGAATTAACTACGTTGCTTCCCCAGTTTGAAGAATATGTGCAAGTTGTCCTACTCTTAAATGATCGGGAGCTCGAGGATTTAGGGAGCGCATTAAATGGAACGGCGCAGGCGGACCCGTTATCTGTGACACAATTGATTCAACAAACTCTGAATCTGTCTCTGGTGATTTCCCATGGGCCTAAATTAGCTACCCTCGTATCTGAAAAAACCCAGAACTTGGTTTTAAATGCATTTACCTCCGCCCCCCGCTTTACGACCTCTGCTGGGGACCATTTTACTGCAGGCGTCGCTTATGCGCTACTCGCCAAGGTGCCAATTGAGGTGCTTTCCTTATTTGGAAACTGTGCTGCTAGCTTTTTCGTGCGAGAGGGTGGAAGTCCCACCGCTCCAGAACTCCACCAGTTTCTTATTCACTATATTCAATTCCTCAAGAACGATACGCCCTGAGGTCCGAAATAAGTTTTACCGAATAAATTAGAAACCAAAAACAATTATAATTCTAAACGAAATAAGTTAAATGATAATAGATTGGGATGGATCGGATAAAGATGAATACAGATGAGTTGAAGATGGGATTGTAACAGTTCGGGTGGTGGCAAACAGAACTTTCCATGATGTAGAACCCGAATCTACAACAACCATCGAGCCTATTCATTTAAAAAATAAAATAGCGAAATCAAATACGAATATATTTAATGTAGTTTATCGAATGATAATTATGATTTTAAGTTCTATTGCGATATATGATCAATTATTGAAAATGTATGAAGAAGAAAAAGCCTCTCTAGAAAAAAAAGAGATGACAAAGGAGCAGATAATTATGAAAGAATTTAGGGCAAAAATACTCTTACTCGGTGATGAATCAGTAGGTAAAACCAGTCTAATAAAACGATATGTTAAGGACAGCTTTTCCAATGAATATAGAATGACCATTGGGTTAGATGTTTTTACCACCGAAGTTATTCTGGATAGATATACGATTACCTTGAGCATTTTTGATATTGCCGGACAAGATAAATTTGAATTTATGAGGAAAACATTTTATCACGGGGCTTCGGGAGCACTAGTTGTTTTTGATCTCACTCGATATCCAACCTTTAATCCTAGTATGGTAAATTGGCTAAAAGAACTCTGGACCTACACCGGACGAATCCCGACTGTCCTAATCGGAAATAAGGTTGATCTCGCAGATCTTCGGAATGTACGGCAAACAGATGCCCAGGCTTTTGCAGATAAGAGTGCCTGTAAATATATCGAAACTTCAGCAAAAACAGGCGAACAGGTAAATCATGCATTCCATGATGTGGCTACAGCCATATTAAATCAAATGCCTCAATCTCAAGAAAAAACATAAATTATTTTGAGAATATCCTCCTGAATTAATTGACTTTCTGATAAACTCTAAAGTATGTATTTTTAAAGACGCGCTGAAAAAAATAACTTCCCAAAAGTTCTTAGAATTATGATTGTAACCAGCCAGTGATTAAAAAAAGATTTTTTACCAAGTGTGAAAAGCGAAGACCTAAATATCATACTAGGACATTTAAGTTAAGCATGCCCCGCTGAACCGAGAACTTCCTTATTTTTGTATTTATAAAGTTCCACCAAAGTTCTCCGTGCTGATTCAAGATACGTTCGCGGGTCGTAATCTGCGGGATTTTCTGTTAAATGTTTTCGGATAGTGCCGGTCATGGTTATTTGAGAATCGGAATGAATATTGAGTTTGCACACATTCAATGAAATAGCCCTGCGTAATTGATCCTCAGGAATACCGACCGCATTCTTCATTGATCCCCCAAATTGATTAACCATCTTCACGTAAATCTGAGGCACTGAAGACGCCCCGTGTAAAACAATAGGCAAATTTGGAACGCGGTTCTTAATCTCCTCTAAGATATCAAATCGAAGGGAAGGAGGTGCTTGACCGGATTCAATTTGAAATTTATAGGCCCCATGAGCGGTACCGATGGCAATCGCCAGTGAATCCACCCCTGTCTTTTGCACAAAATCCGCGACATCATCCGGCTTTGTATAGAAATCCTTATCGGAACTCGAATCCTTTTTAATCCCCGAAATAGTCCCCAATTCGCCTTCCACTGTAACATCATATTTATGGGCGTATTCGACCACTTTTCGGGTGACTGCCACGTTCTTCTCGTAAGAAAGATGAGACCCATCAATCATCACCGATGAAAAGCCTGAATCGACACACGATTTGCAAATATCAAAGTTAAGTCCATGATCAAGGTGAAATGCAATGGGAATTTTGGTGCCCGTTTCTTGCCCTAGTTCCTCGGCCATTTTTACGGCGCCCTGAATCATATAGATCAATATGGTTGGATGTAATTGGATTTTGGGAATGATAAAATATTGGAGAAGTACTGGGCTTTTTGTTTCTATACCCGCAATAATAACCGCTTGAAGCTGCTCTAAGGTATTAAAATTATATCCTGGAATGGCATAATGTCCCTTCAATGCGTTGCGATACATTTCTTTTGTGTTGACTAATCCAAATTCTTTATAACTTCTCATAGCGCATTTCTCACGTATGAATTAATTTATTTTATCTTAAGAGTGTAAATTAATACCTATCAAAATCATATTTTTAAAGATTCTGAATTTTAATAGCAACTATACTTTAAATGGTACAAAAATTTTCAATGTTAAGGCTCCCAAAAGCAAATGGGCAGTTGTTTAAAAAATCCAAGAAATAATGAAAATAATAAGAAGAAACAATGAATATGCACTTCCAAATATAATTGAAAAGATTATCAGAGTAATCTTATCAGCTCCAGATCCCGATAAAGACCCAATAACCCCACCAATCATCACTAATACTGCACCAATCCGCAAAAAAATTATCAATAAATGGAGGGAGTATTATTTCTTCACCCCAAAAATATTCTCTTAGAAAAAGCGTACCTATAGCCATTAACGCCATTGCGCCAGCTATGAAAGCGATTATATTTACGTAAGATTTATTTTTTATTTCTAGCAGCAGTTCGCATCTCATCGAATTAGCTTTACAAAACTAGAATAAAATAAATGATCCTGTTATTTTAAAAAATTTCTGGGTTAATTTAAAATGGATTTGGGATCCTGAAACTTTGAATCCTATAGATAGTCTCAATAAAAAGGATTATTTAGATAATTTTCATCGAAATTGGAGAGGATTAATTTTTGTAACGGTCTTAAGATTCTTATTCTGCTCTAAGTTAAGTTCGATAAAATTTTGTGCGTAGGCATCATTATGAATTGTTAATTGGAGGACATCTTCAGCACAAGATTCACTCAACGAATATGATGTGATTTGTATAAATTTCTCAAGATTCAGTTTTTTACTTATTTTGGAGTTACAATAGACGAACGAAATAATCAGGAGCCCTGTCAGAATTGCTATGGGCAATAAGATTGATAGGGTAAAATAAAAGAGAATACTCACTCCAATTAATCCAGTCAAAGAAATAGCGATTAATTTAGATATTTCTTTCCCTTTAGAGATATTAATTTTTTCATCACATTCCATACATACGGGAATTTCTAAATAATAGTCTTTTCTTTGTTCCTTATTATAAGGAATGCTTCCTGTGATTTTTCTGTGCAATTTATTAAGGCTCATCTCTCCACAAATTAAACAGACATGTGGGAAATATAATTTATCGACTTCATAAAATTCTATTGTTCTTTTGTTAACGCTCACTTGTTGTAATGGCATCTAAATTAACCACCGCTCACATCTAAAACACTTTGTATTAGAAATGTGATTCAAAGAACCACAATGTAGACATATTTTATATTGACCCGAGGCTAAAGCCACTCTCAGATTACTAACGAACTCATTAAGATCTCTAATTTGAGTTGAAATATTATTTTGAGAAGAAGTCTTATAATAAGGTGTTCTCTCTTGATAAGACGGTGTTCTCTCTTGATAAGACGGTGTTCTCTCTTGATAAGAATAAGAGGGTTCTGGTTTTGGCCTGACCCTTTTTTCAACTTTGAGCCCATTATAAAAACCGCTTTCCTTTTTAGTTTTAAATTGTATACTTTTTTTCTGCCCAAATTCTGATTTTACCTTCGATTTTAATACCCGATTCCGAGTCACTTGGGCCGCTATTACCACTAGTGACACAATTCCTATAATATTAAGGATGATAGTGTTTATAGAATGGCGGGGATTCAACGGATCTACTCCAAAGGCGACCTCTATCCCATCAGAATAGCCGTCTCCATCCGTATCATAAATCAAGGGTTCAGTATAATAATTATTTACCTCTGATCCATCCATTAAACCATCCATATCAGTATCGGCAATCATTACTTCAGTAAAATAAGTATAATATTCTAAACCATCATTCAAGCCATCATTATCCGAATCTGTGATATTTGCAGAAGCCCCCAGCTGGCACTCCAGGAGATTCGACAAGCCATCTCCATCGAGATCATCCGCGGTATCATCACCGATCAAATTCAAGCCATGGTTATACTCGTAGGTATCCGACATGCTGTCCCCATCTGAATCAGTGTTGTTCGCAGAGGCCCCCAGCTGGCACTCCAGGAGATTCGACAGGCCATCACCATCAAGATCACCCGCGGTATCATCAACGATCAAATTCAAGTCATTATAATACTCGTAGGTATCCGACATGCTGTCCCCATCTGAATCAGTATTGTTCGCAGAGGCTCCCAACTGGCACTCCAGGAGATTCGACAGCCCATCGTCATCGAGATCACCCGCGGTATCATCAAAGATCAAATTCAAGTCATTATAATACTCGTAGGTATCCGACATGTTGTCCCCATCTGAATCAGTGTTGTTTGCAGAGGCTCCCAGCTGGCACTCTAGGAGATTCGACAGGCCATCGCCATCAAAATCAAAAGTTGAATCATTAAAAGTCAAATTCAAACAATTGTAGTATTCGTATAAATCAGACATTAAATCATAATCGGTATCCGGATTTGTTGCATTTGAGTAAAGTATCAACGCTTCCAGCCCGTCTAGAAGTCCATCACTATCCGTATCTGGATTAGTAACGTTGGTATAATAAGTAAAAACTTCCGGACCATCCCAGAGACCATCGGCATCGGTATCATTGTTATTAGCATGTGCATTCAAAAGAAACTCCAGGAGATTCGACAGCCCATCGCCATCGAGATCACCCACGGTATCATCAACGATCAAATTCAAGCCATTGTAATACTCGTAGGTATCCGACATGCTGTCCCCATCTGAATCAGTGTTATTTGCAGAGGCTCCCAGCTGGCACTCCAGGAGATTCGACAGCCCATCGCCATCGAGATCACCCGCGGTATCATCATAGATCAAATTCAAGCCATGGTCATACTCGTAGGTATCCGACATGCTGTCCCCATCCGAATCGATATTGTTTGCAGAGGCCCCCAGTTGGCACTCCAGGAGATTTGACAGCCCATCGCCATCGAGATCACCCGCGGTATCATCAAAGATCAAATTCAAGCTATGGTTATATTCGTAAGTATCCGACATGCTGTCCCCATCTGAATCAGTGTTGTTTGCAGAGGCCCCCAGCAGGCACTCCAGGAGATTCGACAGCCCATCGTCATCGAGATCACCCGCGGTATCATCAAAGATCAAATTCAAGCCATGGTTATATTCGTAAGTATCCGACATGTAGTCCCCATCTGAATCAGTGTTGTTTGCAGAGGCCCCTAACAGGCACTCCAGGAGATTCGACAGCCCATCGCAATCGAGATCAGCTCCGCTGTCATCAGAGATCAAATTCAAACCATTATAATACTCATAACCGTCGGGCATCAAATCGCCATCCGTATCGGGATTTGTTGCATTTGTTAGCAGCGTCAGTATTTCCAACCCATCTGAAAGCCCATCTCCATCTGTATCCGGATTAGTGACATTGGTATAATAAGTAAAAACCTCGGGGCCATCTAAAATTCCATCTCCATCTGTGTCCGGATTAGTGGCGTTGGTATAATAAGTAAAAACCTCGAGCCCGTCTAAGAGCCCATCAGCATCCGTATCATTATTATTAGCCTGAGTATTCAAAAGAAATTCCTCTAGATTCGTTAAGCCATCACCATCAAGATCACCCGCAGTATCATCAACGATCAAATTCAAGCCATTATAATACTCATAACCGTCGGGCATCGAATCGCCATCGGTATCGGGATTTGTTGCATTAGTTAGTAGAGTCAGTATCTCCAACCCGTCGGAAAGCCCATCTCCATCTGTGTCCGGATTAGTGA
>CAYGYC010000022.1:14424-23627 GCA_964353755.1 uncultured archaeon
CGTTGGTATAATAAGTGAAAACCTCGGGGCCATCTAAGAGGCCATCCGCATCCGTATCATTATTATTAGCATGTGTATTTAAAAGAAATTCCCCTAGATTCGTTAAGCCATCGCCATCGAGATCAGCTGCGGTGTCATCGAGTGTCAAATTCAATCCATTATAATATTCATAACCGTCGGGCATCGAATCGCCATCGGTATCGGGATTTGTTGCATTTATTAGCAGCGTCAGTATCTCCAACCCGTCAGAAAGCCCATCTCCATCTGTGTCCGGATTAGTGACGTTGGTATAATAAGTGAAAACCTCGGGGCCATCTAAGAGGCCATCCGCATCCGTGTCATTATTTAAAGGATTTGTTATTCCATTGAATTCGGTAAAATCGTCTAATCCATCCGCGTCTGTATCAGAACTTCTAGGATCAAGCCCGTAAAATATTTCTATTACATCATCGAGTGAATCGTTATCAAAATCAGTAGTAACACTAGCATCCAGTGTGATTAATTGATTCCCCTGTATTTGAACTACAATTCCATAATTGTTTAAATTAATAGCTCCGTTTAGAGTAGCAGAATTATTATAATGACCAAATCCAGTTGTACTAGGGGCGATTGAACTTATATCCTCAACTTGAGATATTTCAATTGTAGCGTTAATACTAGCAATTACAACAGAGATGTTTTGAATTGCCCCAGTTCCATATAAATCAAAAGCATAATCTAACTGATAACCGGATGGTGTCAAGGAAACAGACCCTAATGTGGGATAGGGGACTGCTTCTCCAGGGACTCCATCGTATTCTTGTGGATGATGTGTGTAACCTAAGGAGCCCGATCTCGCAACGGTGTTAGGATAACAATAATCATAACATTCTTCAATAGAAATTACTCCATCTGTATTTGAATCCGTAGCATAATCTAAAGAGTTAAGAAAATAGTAAGTGAAACAACCTTGTTGCCTCGCTGGATCTTCTAAACTGAATTCATCGCTCAAGCATGCCATCATCATATATCTTCCAGATGATTGGGATTCAGGTATCATTCCCCCACTATTGCAAGAATCACAAATTATATACTTCTCAGCACAATTGAGTGAATCTAATTTTGAATCGAGAAGATAATCAAAATAACGATAACTTGGATATGAAAGAGAATCATACGGACATAAAAAGTTAATATTATTATAGTATTCTACTTGATAATAATTTATTTGGTATCCCCAATAAGTATAGATGTAATCTGAATATAAATTTATCCAAATTCTTTTATCACTAAGGACGGGAACCCAGCCAGACCAAAGACCTGAAGAATAATATCCTGTATAAGCATAATAGTAATACCCAGCTGGTAAGTCAGAATCTCCCACAAACACATAATCATATCCACTCTCAACTTCTAATCGACTAAAATGCACTCGCATTTGGATCGCATTTGAACCGCCAGAAATGCTCTTATAATTATCATAGTAATTCGGGTAAGGGTGTGGTGAAGCAATATTCGTTGAATACTGGCTTGTACTTGTATCCCTCCCTCCATGCCCTGAATAAAAGAAGAAAAAAACATCATTGGAGTCAGCTTTTGCGGCAATTGTATCAAAAGCTGCGTTAATTGCATCTCTGGTGGCTGCTGCATCTTTTAATAATATAACATTAGAAGGATCAAAATTATAATCCGTTAAAAGCATTGTATAAATGTCCTGAGCATCGTCATCAGAGTAGGATAGGTCGTTACCCGTCCCGGGATAGTCTGCAATTCCTACCACTATCGCATAGCCTGTTTTTGAATCCAAAGAATTAGAAAATATCCTCGGATCTTCAGTTAATCCTACATTAATTTCTTCAGACGGCTCCTTTATCTGAAGGAACATATTGAAATAAGCAGTTATAGGAATACTCAACCCAAAAATCAGCAATAAACTGATTAAGATATATCTTCTATTTTGCATTAATTTTGTATCCCCTATAAAGGTAGTAATTCAACGACAACCCGTGTCTAAAAATACAGATATAATACTATATATAAACTCTTAGGGGGCAATTTTGGGTGTGCCCTTTGTTAGATATTTTTTCATTCTACTATTTTTTGGGTGTTTTATGAGCTCTATTAGACGATCGCAAAATTAAGAATCACCAAAAGTCGATTTCATTCAGAAATATTCGGTCAGGTAAAAGTCCTCAATAAATTAAAGCAATCTGAGTCCCTCATGGTTGAATAGTCCATATTTTTTATAACTTCTCATTACACATTTCTTAAGAATAAGTTTAATGTATTAATACAATTAAGGAATCATATTTTGTGAAAAAGAATGGCTGAATTAAGTCCCCTAAAAATTTCGGGTCGATGGTTTATCGATGGGGCGCGCCGTAAGGTCATCCTGCGTGGCGTGAATCTGGGAGGGAGCACAAAAGTCCCGTTTAAACCGGATGGCGCAACTCAGAATCAACAGAATTGGCCACCGATTGACCTAACAAATGTGAGTTGGATAGGGCGCCCATTCCCGCGAGAGGAAGCTGAGGAACATTATACACGGCTGAAAGCCTGGGGTTTCAACTGTCTGCGGTTTTTGACTACCTGGGAAGCAATTGAACACGCAGGGCCGTACCAATATGATGAAACATATCTTGATTATTATGCGGAAATGGTGAAGCTGGCGGGCGATTATGGGTTCTATATTTTTGTAGATCCGCATCAAGATGTCTGGAGTCGCGTGACTGGAGGCGATGGGGCCCCTCTCTGGTTATTTGAGAAAATAGGGCTCGATTACACAAAATTCGATGCGGCGGAAATGGCCATAAATATGCAACATTTATATGATCCCCACAATAAAAAGAGTTACCCGCAAATGGTGTGGGGTAATAATTACAAGTACTTCACAAATGGGACGATGTGGACCCTCTTCTTTGCAGGGCGGGATTTTGCACCAGCGTTAATGCTGAAGGATGAGCAATCAGGAGAAGAATTAAATATTCAAGATTATATATTTGGACACTATATCGGGAGCTTGAAGCAGATCGCAAAGCGAATTAAGAACATGCCGCATGTCTTCGGCTTTGATTCCCTCAATGAACCCCATCACGGTTTCATCGGGCAGAAAGCGATAACCCGAAATTTGAAGATGAAGAAGAATAAAAAAGATGACCCCCCCTTACCCGGTCTAGCATGGACCCCGGTAGATGGCATGTTTGCAGCGGTTGGAAATTCCTTCGAGCTGGAAGAGATCGGGTTGATCATTTGGAAATTAGCACTGGGTGTAAAGAAAAAGGTGATAGTCAATCCTAAAAAAGTCTCAATTTGGAAAGAGGGCGCAAAAGATTTTTGGAAAGAAGGCGGTGTATGGGAAGAAGGCACCGATGGGCTGCCCATTGCCCCGGATGATGATTATTTCCGTGTTGTTAATGGTCGAAAAGTAAATTTTACCCGCGATTATTTATTGCCATTTGCCGCTCAGGTGGCGGACGAGCTTCGGCAATATAATCCTAATTGGATGATTCTGATTGAAGATGAACCTGCCACCGTCCTTATGCCCCCCGAAGGAGGCTGGCCCCAAAATACTCC
Source organism: uncultured archaeon (assembly GCA_964353755.1). GTDB lineage: Archaea > Asgardarchaeota > Lokiarchaeia > Helarchaeales > HEL-GB-A > CAYGYC01. The sequence continues at coordinate 17,977 of CAYGYC010000022.1, forward strand.
CGCAAATATGGTTAATGGATTTCATTGGTATGATCCCGCTCTGAGTTATATGAAACGATTTCTCTGGCCCCTTACCATCGATATCACGCGTATTCGTCCTGTCTGGGGGCTCAAAGGCATTCAAAAAATGTATCTGCGTCAGTTAAATATTCAACCCGAACTCAGTAAGAACATACATGGAGGCAACTGTCCTTGCCTAGTCGGCGAGTTTGGCTGTCATATGGATTTGAATGGCGGGAAAAGTTATAAACAATGGAAAAAAGGAATGAACGCAGAGAAAGCCTTTAAATGGCAAATTATTGCCTTGGATTTGATGTATAATGCGTTTGATAAACTCTTATTGAGTGGGTCTCAATGGAACTATACTGCCGATAATAACAATGCTTTTGGAGATAACTGGAACCAAGAAGATTTATCTCTTTTCTCCCGTGATCAGCAGACCGTCGATTGGCATGAAGACATTAACTCCGGTGGGCGCGCTATCGCGGGATTTTGCAGACCTTATGCACGGCGGATCGCTGGAACCCCTCTTCTTGTTCAGTTTCACCGGAAAAAAGGGATCTTCCATTTTGAATTTGAGCCAGACGAAACCATTCAAGCCCCAACAGAGGTGTATGTCCCACCGATTCAGTACCCCAACGGATACGAGGTCGAATGCACAGGAGCCGACTGGGTCCAAGCGGAGCACGAACCCCTTATCTTTATTCACCGCCCTACTATGAAAAAAGTAATATTTTTACTCTCACGAAAGAAATAAATTGAATAATGAAATAAATTGAATAAATAGTAAACTGATGATGAATATGGCGCGTCCATTTATTATGATTAAGGATCCTGTGAAAGGAATATCACGACAGATTCGAGAAACGATGACTTTTGGGGTAATTGTGGGCAATCGAGCCTTTTTCCCCGATATCCTCACGAAAAAAGGGCGAGAGGCGATTATTAAAACGTTAGAGGATCTTGGCCATACCGTTATCGTTCTTTCCGAGGAGGACACTCGTTTTGGAACAGTCATGACTCAGCAAGATGCCAGAAAGTGTGCAGATCTGTTCAAACAACATGCGGAAACTATTGATGGAATCATAGTCACCCTTCCTAATTTTGGGGATGAAAAAGCCGTTGCGAACACTCTTCGCTGGGCGAATCTCGATATCCCTGTCTTGATACACGCTGAACCAGACGATCCGGCGCAGATGAAGACGGGTCAACGACGCGATTCGTACTGTGGAAAGATTTCGGTGTGTGCCAACTTGAAACAATATGGAATCCCCTTTTCCTTGACCTCCAATCATACTTGTCCTGTTGATGGAACGCAGTTCAAGGAAGATATCAAGACTTTTTCAGCCGTTTGCCGCGTAGTCAATGGATTGAAAGGAGCCCGAATTGGCGCCATCGGCGCCCGCCCCGCCGCCTTCAATACCGTCCGATATAGTGAAAAGCTACTGGAGCGATCTGGCATATCTGTCGAACCTATCGATCTTTCGGAAATATTCGGTCAAATAAAAGCCCTCAAAACCGATGATCGAGTCAAGCAGCGGATTGAGGCTATCAAATCTTATGTCAAAATTGGTGATGCAGCACCGCCGGGCAGTCTTGAAAAAATCGCTAAACTCGCCATTGTTGTGGATCAATGGATCGAAGAACGAGAACTCGATGCCGTTGCCTTTCAATGTTGGACGGCTATTGAGGAATACCTGGGAATTGCTCCTTGTGCCATGTTAAGCAAATTGACTAATGCCCTCATCCCAGCGGCTTGTGAAGTGGATGTAACCGGCGCCCTCAGTATGTTAGCTTTAGAACTTGCCTCTGGAAGCACGGCCTTTCTGTTGGACTGGAATAATAATTATGGAGATGACCCCGATAAAGCCGTGGTCTTTCATTGTAGCAATTTACCTGCGGATATTCTACGCGATCCGACCATGGATGCTCACTTCTCAGAATCCTTTAAGGACAATACCGGCTATGGAACTATCTCGGGAAGAATTGTGTCCGGGCCATTTACTTTCGCCCGAATTTCTACCGATGATTTGGCAGGAGATATAATTTATTATACCGGCGAAGGCGAATTTACAGACGATGATCTCGAGACTTTTGGGGGATTTGGTGTAGTACATATTCCAGATTTACAAGAGTTAATCGAAGAAATCTGCCTTTCCGGATTTGAACATCATGTAGCTGCAACCCGCGGTAATGTAGCCCATATTATTGAAGAAGCCTTCGAAACCTACTTGGATTTTCTCTAAAATTAGGAATGGAAAATGGAAAAGAAGGGCAGTTTCTGGCAGTCTCGGAAAGGATATTCCTTTGATATAATTATTGTTACGGCTGTGTATTTTTATATTATCCTGTTAGTAGCCCCCTTTGAACATATTTTGCCTCTGCTCATTAGCGCGTATATTCTTGGAGGTTTTTTATTATTTTATGTTCTTTTCATATCCCAATATCTCCATAAGGATACGAACGCTGAGCGAGGCTTCGGAGGCTGGAAAACCCTTTTTATTCGTACTGATAATTTGAAAAAAAGTGCAAAGGACGTCCTGCTCCTCTATTCCTCTATTATGGTCTTAAGTATTTTTCTAATCGCACTTTTTCTCGGGACACTCTGGAACGCGGAAGGTGGTGGTTTTTCAGCTTGGTTAGTAGAGCAAGGCTGGTTACAAGAAGAAAGCCTGTTAATCGACTTTCTCGGTCAATTCATATACTATATCGGTTGGGGACTACTCCAACAAATCCTATTTCTTTCGTTCATTCATGTTCGGCTTCGCAAAGTATTTCCGGGAACCGACCGACATAATCACATTCTAATATCGCTATTAACCGGCGCTATTTTCGGTTGCTACCATCTATTTAATTTCCCACTGGTAACTTTCACCTTTATTTCAGGAACCTTTTGGGCCTGGTATTTTTATGAAACCCCCAATATGTTAACCGTTTCTATTTCTCACGGTCTCGGAGGCACTCTCAGTTATATGTTCATATTTAACCCCAGTGGGTGGAGTTTTTCTGTGGGATGTTCCAGCGTGGGGTGGGGACCGTAATCCGAAGAAACAATATTATTCTAATTTAGTTTTAATCAATCCCTTTTTGAGTAAAAGACCAAATTCATCCATACTCAGTTTCTTACCGCTCTCCAATTTGGCGAGGGCTTCTTGAGCTTTTTTGTCTAAAATCTTCTCTTGTTCGGCAACTTTTTGCTGCATTTCAAGGGTCTTGAAATGGGCAAACTGCTTTTCGATAACTCGGATTTCTTTATAAATTTCTTCTTTGCCCGTCTCTAGGAGTTGGACTTCTTTTAAATTCTCAACCATACTTTGATGCGCCGCCTCTTCTTCTTTTTTCAACGGATCGATTTGAGCAAAAAGTTCCTGCATCGCTTGATGGTGTTTTTCACTTTCTTTGACCAGGTCTTGAATCTTCGCATGAATTTTGTCGTTATCTTCAACAGTTTGAATCATCAAATTGTGATATTGCTGGGCAACCTCTTTAAGTTCATCTATTTGTTTCTTTGCTGCGTCAAAGTCTAAAATTACATGATCATAATTTATAAAGCCTTTTTCTTTCGCAATTTCACTCACAATTTGGTCTATTTCGTTCATCATATTCTGCTCTTTCTCAAAAGGCATTGATTGGGTCATTATCGTCCAATCTAGTTCCTCCAGCCGTTTTAACATCGGATAAATTGATTTTAATTGTTTTTTGGCATCTTTCTGGCGCGAGATAAGTTCTTTCAAACTAGTACGAATTTGTTTAACTTGGTCCCACGCATCGTTCCGTTTCTGTTTGAGATCCGCTATTTGAGTACTTGCGGAAGATCGGTCCTCTTTCAATTTTGCGACTTGTAAATTGATATTATCCCGGAGATCTTTTTCCTTGAGCGCTTCATCCCGAATAGACTTGATTTGATCTTGCAGTTGGTCTCTCAAAGTTCGGTATTTAATCACTTCATCGCGATAATTAGATTGTAAGTGCTTGTTCATACGGAGAGCGGCTTGCCATTTTTCTAATTGTGCATATAATTTTTCTTTCTCTACTTCTTGAACTTCATTGTCCGTTGTTTCTTCCATTTTTTCCGTCATAATCACGCACCACAAGTCATATACTAATTCCGGTCTTCTTGCTTAAATACAAAAAACAGTAACTTATCTTTTTTCTATTTGGCGAAATTCATCTTCATAGATTGGTATGACTGACCTCAATTTTTTATCTAATATTCTTAGGTGGTTCAATTTATAACATCCATTTAAACTTTTATATATTTGTTTGCAACTGTCATAATGTTTATTTCTAATTGCTATAAAATAGAGTAGAACGGTTATATTTCAGAATTCGCATATATTATGTCAAAACGAAATCATCGAAATTAGCATTTAATTCTTTTGGAAAAATTTTAAGTAAAATGTGAGTTCTAAAGTAAATATCATTTTATAATCAAACATTCAATTAAAAAAGAAGATAGATATGGCGATCCTCGGAATTGCAATCCAGAGCAACACAGGGATTCCGTTATTCATCCAAACCTGGTCGGAGAAGCTTACAGCCTTTCGTGAAGGCAATCCTATCTTAATTGCGGGCTTTCTTTCTGCGCTCAATTCCTTTGCCAATAATTATCGCCAAGAAATTGGCTATATTCACTTTATCCCGAAGGATTACCCCAATGATCCCTATGGGATCGAAGGGATGTACAGTTTTATTGGCGAATTTATGTTCCTCGTATTTACGGACCCTTATCAATTCCAAGAGGGCATTCATACCAAAATGCGGTGGATTTACAGTAAAGTGCTATTTCGTTATGAACATCTAATTCGGGTAGGGCGCGTTCCCGTTATCAAGGAGGAGGAAGATCAATTCATTAAAGGCATTTTGATGGATGAAGTGGCCGCTAGATATGTTTACACTAAAAAAGAGCAATTAAATGTCGCCATAAATTATATTATGCAGGAAGAATTCCCGGGCGATGTTTTAGGGTGTTTTATCACTTCCTTCGATAACTCGATTCTATTTCAACAGGGAATGGGGTCGGAGGAAATTGAGACCTATCTGAATAAAATTGGTAGTAAGAGTGGCGGTATTCAAGAAGGCGAAGTTTTACACCACTATGTCGCGCTGCCTGGGTTAGAGCCGCGTCTCGTCGTAATGACCAACCCCGGGGTCAAAATTGAAATCAGCGATATTCTGGGAGAAGTCGCCGGGGAAGGTTCCGTTCCCTTATATTATTATTTAATAACGGATGCCAATTCTGCTATCGGACCGATTGTTGAATCGCTCATGGTAAAATTCAATGCGGTTTTAATTTAAATTCAATGCGGTTTTTATCCCCGCCACCTATACTCCATAAATTTATTAAGAAGAAGTTAAAAAGTAAATCTCGAACTCCTAAATAAGTCATCAATTATGGAGGATGAAAAAAATGAAAAGCTGGAAAGTTTTAACCATAATATGGGTAGTCCTTCTTATAATTCCACTAGTTTTAACACAGCTTCCAATAAGTAAGGCTCAAACATTCATCAATGCTGGATTATATAACGTTGGTGGCCCAAGTACAGGCTATAATAACGTTCATGTGACCTGGAATGTAGAAACGCCTTATGGCATTGATGTCTTCCTCTTCACTGCTTCCCAGTGTACTTCTTGGATAGCGAGTCTTCCCG
>CAYGYC010000023.1:0-22830 GCA_964353755.1 uncultured archaeon
TAGGAAGTAGTTATCAGCAAATGCAAAAGGAAAAGGATTTTGATAGGCAGCACCGAGGGCACCCTACCCAAGTTGTTCGGGCATCGGAAGTGCAGGAACACTATAAAAAGATTGAATAAGATAAAACAATTCGATTTAGAACATATTTAATAGCATATTATCGATTTAGGTTAATTTGGCGAAAGGGTCTCTTGGATAAACTGCTAATTTAATTTTTATTTCTCCTTTTCATCGAGATAAACTCTTAGAAATAAGATTGGAAAAAAAGGTTGAAATTAGAATAAAAGATTAAAAATAAGTTAAGTTTGAAAAAAAGATTAGCGTTTAGCGTATTTTTCGGTCCATTCTTTTGCTTTTTTAGCGAATTCTTTGGGATGTTTTATCGCCATTTCACCGGCTTTATTGTTTAGGGGATCGGAAGGATTCCAGAATGGAGGTTGCATCTGGATCATCCCTTTGAGGGCTTCAATGACATTCGTTAAAGTCTTGCTGGGGGTCCATCCCGAGGCACCCGTCTGGGCATCGACTTTTCCTACAAGATCGGGGTTTATCAGGTCCAAACAAATGTTTGTTTTACCGGCGGGAACCGAGGGATCGATATTTGGATGCCAAATTAACGTTTGACAAAAACAATAGGGCGGGCTATATGGATAATTGGAAGGCATTTTTATTTCGAAGACGAATTTTCCGTCTTCAAAGGGAGTATTTTTTATTCCGGAAATAGTTACCCGTAAATGATCTAATCGATCAACCCACGGTTGGATATCGATCGTGGCTTCACCTTGAAAAGCCTGAACGGCTTCGCTATAGTCAACCTCTTCACGCAAAATCTTCACCTAGTTAATGAAATTACTAATTGGATTCGCTATAATCAACCTCTTCGTGCAAAATTTGCACCTAATAACTGGAATTATTAAACGCTTCGCTATAAGTTAATTATAGATTATAATCCATTATAATTATAGATTATAAGTTATCTACTTAAGATTTTGGTAGGTATTTAAGACTTACGAAATCACTAATTCTGGAACAAAAAATACGTTGGTTAGCGGAGTAATTGCTAAATTGAGGAATTTAGATAAGGTCTCATTAAAGTTTTTTCAACCAGATAACTTTATTTTTCCAAATGATTTCAGATGGATTCGATTTGGAGTCGTTTTGGTGAAAACTCATGAAATCCGTATAAGCACCGCAATATCCAACCCATTGAAATTTTGGAATATTTTTTTTCATAAAAGATAAAATTTTAAACGGAAAATCAGATCATTTTTAATCACAAGTTATTAAGAAATTACAGATATATCGAAAAAGACGAGATTAACATCGGTGGTAGTTTCATGGCTGAAGAAAAAGAAAAGAAAGAAGAGAAAAAAGAAAGAAGAGGAACCAAAGAAATTGAAATAGATATGGAAGATCCCACTGTATGCGTATTAACTTTAGAAGCATATGAGCAGATAATACTGCATGCTACGCGATTTGCGAATACCAAAGTTCCGATGGATGCGTGGAAAGAAGTCTATGGGTTTCTAGTTGGAGTGGTGGAAGACAGTCGAGTGGTGGTGAAAAAAGCCGTGCCTATGGCGCATGGGAGTTCGGTAGAGGTCGGATTTTCTGAAGAAGATTATGTAAAAGCCGCAGAGGTTAATACCTGGGCAGCAGAGCGGAACATGTTTTTTGTAGGATGGTATCATTCTCATCCCGGATTGGGTTTATTTTTATCGAGCACGGATATCCAAAATCAGGTAGGCTATCAAGGGCAAAATCCAGATGCCGTCGCGTTAGTGTTTGATCATACGAAGTTACCAGAAAAAGGACATCCTGGTTTTGCGGTGTTCAAATTAGATAGTCCCGATTTGGGGACTATGTCTGATTTTCATGCGATCCGGTGGGAAATTGAGGAATTGAATCGGGAGAAATACGTGAAATCATTATCGGAATTTTCAGAACGCAATTTGCTAAAACAGCCTCTCGCCCCCGAATTTGGAGAAAATGTGAGTGCTCTTGGCGGTTCTGCAGAAGAGGGTACAAGAGTCGATATTTCAACGACCCCCATAGGAGGAATAGAAATTACGCTTCCGAGTGTGAATATTGATGGGATTATGGAAGGAATGCTCAATGGATTTCGGCGGTTCACAGAAGAAGTCATTCCGCCCATGTTACTAGCATCAAATGAACAGAGTAAAGCGACGGCAAATGCGTTTCAAGATCTGGCTAATAGACAAGTAAAGACCCTAAACGAATTACAGGAACTCCTCTCCATTGGTGTAGGGGAACTGCGAAAACAGATCATAGCTAGAATTGATGAGAGTCACGAGGGGCTTGTTAGTATCATGTCTACTAATTTCGCAGATCAAAAACAGGTTCTCACTAAAACGGCAGATGATGTTTCCGACATGGAAGATCGGGTTATCGATGACGTGGTGAAAACGCGCGAGGAAATGCTGAATCAATTAAAAGTTAAACTTTCGGAATTAAAAGATGAACTGAAAGACAGTTTCAATTCAGTGAAAGACACCTTAAGTGATGTTCAAAAAGATTTGGTCGATCAATTCAAACTGTCTATTGAGGCAATGCATGATGAATTGAGCAATGCTGTAGGTCTTACAAAGGATCAAATCTTGGATAAATTGAACATGATAAAAGAATCATTAAAACCTAAAGAAGCCGCCACCCCTAATATTGCACAAGATCTAGAGAATATGAATAAGAAGATTGATGAAATAAAAAATACTCAGAATCAAATCCTCGAAAAAATCCTTATAAAAATTAAAGGAATCGAGGAAAAGATGAAACCTGCGTAATTATTTCATATTCTTTTTTTTGAGATTTTTTTCCTTTTAGTAATACGCATCAATTTTATGAGGGGATTTACATGACCTCTAAATTTGAATTTTTTCAAAAGCAAATGTTAGTTCACAATTGGAATCAAGAATTATTAGCAAAAACGCATGTGTTAATTGTGGGGTTGGGCGGAATCGGTTCTATTGCAAGTTTAGCTTGCGCCCGACTGGGAGTTGGCAAACTTACGCTCTGCGATCGGGACATTATTGAGCCATCTAATTTGAATCGCCAACTTTTATATTCTAAAGAGAATATCGGAAAGCAAAAGGTTACCAGCGCGTGTGCTAATCTATCTTCAGTCCATTCGCTTACGTCCCAGATAGAAGGATATAATTTTAATATTTTTGAAGATTGGAAGCGTTTTATCAAACTAGTTCAAGAAGCCGATTTTGTTTTTAATGCCTTAGACCTCCCTGAAGTCAAAAAATTAGCAGTCGCCAATCTTTGTCTCAAATTTCACAAACCGATGATCTTTGCGGGAAGTGATCCGATTAGTGGGAATGCCGGGATGATTCTTTTTCAGGGCCCGGAGGGAAATCCCTGTTATAACTGTTTGACCGCATCCATTCACACGGTGAAGGAACAATATAGGGAGTTATTGGATTTAACCAAAATTGACCAATACCAATCAGTTCCAATCGATCACATGAGCGAATTTAGTGATGTGCCAAGTGCCACGACGGTATATACCGCTTCCATTATCACAATGATGGGAATAGATCTAATGATCCATTGGATATTCCAATGGATGGATGCCTTTCCCAATCGAATCATTTTTGACCTTTATAATTTCACCTGTGAAACATGGAACGAATTAAGCTCCTGCCAGTTTTGTGGGAACTTGTGATTAATAGGTGAAGGCGTAAATTTAATTTTGGTGCGGTGAATAAATAAATAAAAGAAATAATCTTAATAGGATTGGTTAAACAATTTCAGTTGGTTGAATTAATAAATTCAACAGATAATTCCAAAAACGATGGCATTTTCCAGTCTTGAAGGCATGAGGAAGATATGTTTCAATAAGAATTGAAGTAAGTAAAAGAAAAAGGTCATCATATGAGTGGCGAAGAAAAGCTTGAGGACATTGTTATTTGCTTAGATATTTCAAGATCGATGTTTCGACGAGATTTTGCACCAAGTAGATTAGAAGCGGTGAAAAAAGCCATCTCCGAATTCGTGACCCGCAAAAATCAAATTGATAACCGTGATCGAGTGGCAGTGGTTGCTTTCTCTTCCAAAGGTAATATTGTCTCGGAATTGACAAATGAACCGGAGAGAATAATTGGCAGTTTAGGATCTTTGAAAGCCGCAGGGACAACGGGAATTGGCGAAGGATTGGCAGTGGCAATTCAATTATTAGTGAAAGAGATCCAGGCTTTAGGACAAAAAATCTTCCGTATTATTATGATAAGCGATGGAAAACCGTGGTCCAGCACTATTGATCCGTTTAAAATGACGGCGCTAGCGACGCGATTGAAAATCTTTATTGACAGCATCGGGATCAGTGAACTGGGTGTAGCCTATAAGGAGAGCATCTTGGAAAAAATTGCGGTGGATACGAAAGGGGAATATTCCCGCGTTTTCGAGACACAGTCATTAATTGGAGTACTCTCAGCTCTTGCTTCTAAAAAAGAATTTAGCTACTCTGAGGCACAAAAAAGAGGTACCATTACGGATGCCGCCATTTTAAATATCATTGCCGGGGATCTTTTTCGCATTTCCGAAGCCTCGGAAGATCAAACGGAACTTATTAACTTGCTGATGGGCAAGGAAAAAACAAAATGCATTATCTGTTATCAATATAACTGTACTACTTGCCATGGTCCATTTTTTAGTTGTGGGCGGTTCTGCAGTAATTGTAAGGCACCCATGCATCTCCATTGCGCCTCCGATTGGGCTGAAAATTCTCCGGAAAAATCGAATATCTTTCGTTGTCCTCGCTGCTATTTCCTCTTAAAAGTGCCAGAATCCATTCAACGGATGAAGAAAGCTCATACGAGGCAAGCCCGTAACTTACCGATGGAGGCAGAATCGTCTCGGTTTGCCTTAATTACCAAAGAAACCGATGAAATTACTTCTGCCGTATGTCCTATTTGTCACATGATCTTTGATTTTTCAACAGATCCGAGAGCCTATCTTTGCACTAACGATGGAACCTATTATCATGCGAAATGTCTCGAAGAATGGCTCGCCAAGGGCGAGGGGGCATGCCGCGTGTGTGGGAAACGTATTGAAATGTAACTTTTCTTTTTGGGATTGATGGTAATTCTCTATTATGTAATAAATATGGCGATGACTACTTTAGGGCGTGCGCTAGATTTGCTAAGCACCTATTATATCACGCCACACCTGAAATTGGAGACCAATCGATTAGTAACCAAACTGGGATGGAAAGGGAGCATCCTCCTTCAAATCCCGCTCATCATTTTCGGTACATTTTTTCGACCTATCGCCGTTTTCTTCTTAGCGTGGAGTGTGATAATCGCGAGTTCTAATATTTCCGGGGCCTGGTTTGTCCGAAATATGACCGGGGGAGATGTTACTTACGGGGAGTTACTTCAGGAATCAGCTCAAAAAACAAAACTGCGTAATCTCATTTTAGATGAGATTCCCCCCTTACTTCTTTTCGTTGTTCCTAATAGTCTGATTTGGATCTGGGTACAACTTGAAGTAGGGGATATCTTTTACCTGATTTCTCAGGAAACTTTCATGTCCTACATCCTGATCATCACAGGCGCGTTGATCCTCCACGGCATTATGTCGTTTCTTCGTAACTTTTTTTATGTGAATAGATTGAGAAAGAGAAGGGCTGGGACTGACCCGAATAAACCTAAATCTGCATAATTTCTTTCAGGACTCTTCCATCAAATTGCTGAAAATCCGCGGTTTTATTCAAGAGATAAAGTAGCGTGGGAACGATATCCACGGTTCGGGCAGTGGGAATTGTAATGGGTTTGATTGATGGACCCGCCATGATAAGCGGAACGCGAGAGCATTTGAAAACGCCTGTATCATGCGTCCCGCGTTTCTCTTTTTTAGTAAAGGAATAGCCTTCTTTGCCCATAAAAAGTATATCGCCCATAGTTTCGCAGGCAAACAAACGGGGAATCTGGTCTAAGATCATGGGATAGTTGGTCTCGCTAATCGCATTTAACCATTGCTGAAATGGATGAAAAGCACTATCCATTAATGGTTCCACTTTAGGAAGTCCATTAAAACTTAGGGGGTCTTTCCCCGAAAGAACCTGATAGGATAATAAAAGACTCGCGGGGGATTCAATTTTTTTCTGAATTTGACTGAGACCTTCTTGTGAGAAGATCAAATAGGAGAAGGAATCTCTTTCGGGTTTTTTGACGAATACATGGCTCACTGAAGGAAGTTTCAGCAGGTAATCAATGAAATTGACTGGGCCGTTGGGGGTGAGATAATTCGTAAGCTGCGAATATTCGATTTTATCCTTCCAGCTTTTTGTTATTGGATTCCGCAGATATAAGGTTCCGAAGCCATCAGTATAGGCGACTAGGACATCGGTTTGATTCAGTGTTTTTAACGAAGCTTGTTTATTTTTTATGCGGAGAGGGATCGGTTTTAAATTTTGGATTAACTCGGATTGTTCTTGTATCACAAAACTGCCATGATCGGCGGTGATAGCAAAATAGGTGCTTTCTGCCAATCCCAATTTTATTAATCCTTCCCAATTCTTATGCCCTTCAAACAGTCTTTTAAACAGTATTTGATCAATTTCCTCAAGATGATGGAGAAATTCGGGAGAATCAGGCCCTTTCTCATGGCTGATCAAATCTGAGATTGGAAGCCACAAGACATAAAGACCGTTGGAATTTTTGCGTAAATGACGGATAAAGGTCTTCATACTGTGAAGCAACACAATTTTATAATCTAATTTTTGGATTAAATAAAAAAGAATCATGCGGGTTTTGATCAAATACGTGTAATTCGCGCCTTTGGCAAAAGAAGAGAGAGTAAAGCCTTCACTATAAGGAAAAAATTCATAGATCATTTTAATTTGCGAGTTAAAATCCTGCTTTAACATGTCAAAAATACTCAGTCCCGAATAGTCGCGATACCGCATCTCTTTTAAATTCCAGAATTTCATGGCGGGCAGGTGATGTTTATCCGCATATGTGCCCGTTAAAATAGCGTAATGTCCAGGCACCGTATTTGTTGGAATGGATGTGAAACAATTGTTTACCACGGCCGCGCGATTACATATATATTTCCTTAGATACGGCATCCGGTTCGTTTGGATGAGATTATAGAGCACATCGGCTCCCACTGAATCGAAAATCATTAAAATTACAAGAGGGGTTGGATTTTTCACAAATAAAAAATTAGTAGTTTGGGTATAAATATTGTGATAGGAAAGAGAAAAAATGCATTAAATTTACCCATTCATGTCAAAAATCACTTAGGAAATGATACTTCAAATTGTTTAAGTTCTTGGATACTTAAATCGGAGATTAAATCCTGAATTTTTCTCTTGTGTTCTCTCAATTTATTATTGAATTCATCATAATCTTTTTTAGAAACAATCTTTTTCTCGAGATTGTCCTTAAGAGAGGTCATAACCATTTCAAGGGCGGTCAATTTATCTTTTAAACCGATTATTTTTTCTTTGATTCCGAGTTTTTCATTATTGAGTATTTCATTCAATCTTTCCGGGGCGATTAATTCTGTTATTGTAGTCATGTCTATGGGGATACCTTTGGAAGAACTTTCCGGTTTAATAAGGGGCTTAGTTATTGCTATAGGAGTATCTTCAGTAGGCAGAGAAATATTTGGAAAAAGGGGGACTTTACCGTAATTTATTTTGGTTTTAACAGCTTTAAAGAAATTAGAAAGTGGAATCTCGGCATAGTTAGAGAAAATCGTCAATAATTGGTCTTTTTTATACGTGTGCAGATCAATCTGAAGATAATTATTTGAAAGAAGGTATTGAATATTGCGTTCAATGAAGTTGAATTGGTCACCAATTTTTATATATTGAGATGAAGGAATAAGAATAGTGGAGAAGCTTTTCACCTCGTGTTTAACTTCACTAGGACCCTTTTCTAGATGAATAGGTTTTGAATCCAGGGGAATCTCTGGGATATCGAGCGAATTTGGCTTTGCTATCTTTTGAGCTTTCTGGTCAACCTTGCTGGGTGGTTCTGGAATAGGAGTGAATTTGGAATCAACGGCTTCCGCGGGGAGTTCAGGCTTAGCCGGGAGAATGTCTTTATGGAACTTTAATTTTGATTCAATTAATTTTGCGCGATCCATAAATTCAATAGATAGTCTATCGTCCCCGAGTTCACGACATAAGGCTGCAATTGTTTTAAATTTTTGAATTGCACCTTCAAAATCTCCGACTATTAATAAATCTTCAGCTTCCTTAACGGCCTTATCCCGGTCTAATAAGGGACGGATAAGGGGTGAAATTTGGGGAGAGAGATGCAGAATTTCTCCGATTATTTGAATCATTTTAGCACGGTTCTCTGGATCTTTTGCAATTATCCCGTAGGTTTTAAAACTCAGTAATCGTTCTATCTTTTTTGGGTCCAACGCCTCTGGTAAATCTTGTTTATTGGCAATTACGTATAATCGGGCCAAGGGAACTTCTTTTTTAGCTAAATCAAGAAAAAATTTCGATTGATCAATGTTTTGAAGGGTCGAATCAGTTATTACTAAAACCGCATCAGAATTTTGGATAAATTGTGGCCATAAAAAGCTGTATTGCTCTTGACCAGCAAAGTCCCATAGATGAAAATGAAGTTTACCAATTTTAATTGTGAGAATATCCCCGGTTATAGTGGGAATATGCTCGGTGGGAATTTCATCCGCCCGAATTAATTTGCAGATGGTAGTTTTCCCCACTCCTGGGAATCCAACTATTGCGATCTTAGGCCGGAGATTTTGGTGAATCATTTCCGCGATAGGATTGAAAGACGCATAATTGGCTTGATTTGTAGAAATATTGATTAAATCCTCGAACATCAAAGTAAATTCTTCTCTTGCGCGTCTCAATTGCTTTTCAAGATCGTCAATGGCATCGGTTAAATCGGAGATAAAAATAAATATCATCCGATTTTTATTATCTGATGAATAGGTTACTTGGAATTTTTCTATTCTCACAGCAGTGATTTTTTCATCGGCGGATTTCTCATCAAAAAGAGAAAGCGATTGAATTAAAGGATATAACTTCTCCCAATCCAGTGATGTGCCGAATTGAATATGATATAATACATTTAAATCTTTTATAACATAAATATCGCGTAGCATAAACGAGCATACCTTATGACCTATTTATCCTCATCAGATCGCGTTTCAATTTCAATAGCCCCGTCGTCGGATTCAACAATTTTAGTACTGAGGGTCTTTTTTAAGGTTACAGCACGGCGGGGATCTTTGGCTTTGTCAGGGCGCGTTCCCATCATTGAAGCCACCGAAGACGTAGGTTTTGTGTCATTCTCAGTTTCGTGAGGACTAGATTTTCCAGGAGCAGGGGGAGATGGGGGACGGGACTTAGAAATGGGGGTTGTCACAGAGGGTGCAGTCCTAGCAGTTGATGAAGGAGGGGGAGGAGGGGAAGGAGCAGGAGGAGAAACTATGATGGGTTTAGAAATCTGAGGCGCAGATTCTTTGGGAGTCACAGCTTTACTTTCTAATTCCTTTGGAGCGGAAGCAGAAGTTTTCACAGAAGCAGGACCCGGAACTTGAAAGGTAGTTTTTTTGAGATCATCCAACATTTCGCGCGTTTTTTGGATAGTAAATTTATAATCTAAAATGGTAGAACCCCTTTGCAGTAGATTTACAGCACTTTCTAAGGCTTTTATTGCCTCATTCAGCTCGGTAATACCAATTTTATCTTCAATTCTTTTAATCTCTCCATTTACTGACTTTTTTAAATCGTCCAAGGTAGCCTTGATTACTGAGTTGTTCTTGGTAATGGATTCCGCAAGGTCCTTCAGAATTTTCGTCGTTTCAGTCATAAATTTTTTCTCTATCTCAAATCTTTCTTTTTCAGATGCTCTGAGAAGGCTTAAAAATTCCAATGCCTCTTGTACAAACGAGGAAAATTGTTCTACCATTACTTTTCACCGCAATAAATTCTAAAAATCGCAATTCCAAGGGGATTAAATTACTCGTATTTTCTTAACCTTATTTCTCGAATAGTTGCTTTTATATTATATTAATTCTATAAAAAGTTAAATTTTATAATCCACGAAAAATACAAATTTAGCAATGGAACAAAATATCGAGCTTGCGGCAAAGTTAAATGACACCATCCTCAGATTTGAAGATTCATCGCACATGAGGAATTTTGCAATTCTTATTGGAGAGCAGATTATTTTATCGCCAACCACCAAGTTGACCACTCAAAAAGTGATGGATATTCTTAAAAAAATAAATGTGGAAAAAATGGAGGAAATTTTCCAAAAAGGGGTTGTAAGTTTAGTGCACCTCGAATTTGAGGAAGAAATTATTTATTATTTGAGAATTACCTCAAAAATTCGCCTGTTTGCAAGTCCAGCACAGAGTATTGCGGAACAGGCAAGAGAAAAATTGATGCGATTTGCGCAAGAAATTAGCGATCTCGTCGAACCATTTGCCAAAGTTCCCAGTGAAGAGGAAGAACGGATTCAGCAATCATTGGCGACGTTAAATGTTATAATCGCGGAATTGAAAATTCCTAATTTTGAGAGCTACAAAAAATTAGCGAAATTTGCAGGTCCTTTCAAAAAAGAGCAATAATTACGGCACTTTCGATTTTGTAAATACGCGAAGTTCATTGGAAATCTCTTTTAATTCAAAAATCAGAGAGAGAAACTCCGCATCACTTATTTTATCCTGAAGATATTGTTTGGCTTGGCTCATTTTTTGAGTGATGTGCCCCTCCAATTTTCCTAATTCTAAACTTTTTTCGCGCATTGTATTAAATTCTTCTTTCAGTTCATTAATGGATTGTGTAAAGAAATTAAATGAGGCTTCGCGATTTGCTTTAATTATTTGGATGATTCCGGTAATTCCTTCAGAGAGATTAACTATTCGATCTGTGATTATATAGGTAAAATCATCCATTTTTTGATTTAAATTTTCCATGGTTGTTCCAATTTCTGTTATTCGGGTGTAGAGATCATTCACCACTTTGACAATAAACGGTATTAGTGATTCCTCACTCATAGGCACCCCTTCATTTTACGCCTTTTATCTCCTGAATAATAGTATATACCTCTTGGATTACTTTTTCGACCGTCTTATTAATCACACTTTTCTCGGGAATAACAATCAATTTTTGTAATGAGGCTAGGATTTCTTTTATATCCGAGATTTGGACTTCGTCTTTAAAATTTCGTATTTCCTTCCCCAAATCGCTAATTAAATTGTGTAAATTTTGAGATAAGAATTTATCTTCTTCTTTGATCTCCGTGGTTAATGTCGCAACGGTGTTATTCAGAGAGAGTATCTTACTATCAATAGCCTTACTAAATTGATCGAGTTTTTTAGTGGATTCTTTGATGGCGTCGGTAAAGTCTCCAATTTTAGTCGCTATTCCTTCCAGCAGCGTATTTAAATCAGCGAGCCCTTTCTGATTCATTCCGTCGGCACTTCCTACACTGAATGCACCAATTTATTTTATTTTATCTTACCTTTTTTAACAGAGGTGGTAATAATTAATGATTTTGGTCGTTTTTAAGCATACCTAGAAAATTATGTTTTTAGGGCAATTTATTCTAATCAATAAAATTCTCTTATATATCAAGAATGATTGAGATGTTTAAATGAAGATTAAGGATAGAGATATAATGGCGGTTCTCCTAATCATTGCCCTTCCGATGATAATTTTGAGTTGCCTCATGATTATCCTTGAATTTTTGTAGGAGAGAGCTCGTTATTTTAGGTCGGTCGAAAATTATTATAAGGGGGTTTCCTTTTTAATACATAAGACCCCTATAGACGAATGATATAGGAAAGGTAACCTCTGTAAGAAGGGATTGGACTGCATAGACGGAATTTTATTTCACATCTACTTACAGTAGTGGGTGTTATCTGCTTTGTTCTAGGTATTCTTCTTCTAAATCCCCCATTATATATTTCGGGACTGCTTATGTCAATAGTTTCGATTTTCATTTAAAAAAATGATGGATTCACGCAGAGGATGAATTAAGCCAGATAGAATCAAGGTTTATTAACCCTTTTTTTGAATTAAATTGTGGCGCGAAACGAATTCTAAAAACTATTCAGAAAGATCCATTAATTTTCTTTTAAATTATGTTCCCTTTCTTTATTGAAATTTTGGAATACCTCCAAACTATCGTTTTTTGCTTGAATTTTATTCGCGGTTAAGTAAATATATACCTTTCAAGGGAAATATAAATGGTATTTAATTATGTAGTTACTGCATTGGATGAGAAGTATCAGGAGTCAGCCTATTCCAACGAAGTAAATATAACCGTTTTACTGGTTTCTCCCGTATGGATATCCATTATTGATAATGGAAACGGTGATTTAATGCTCTCCTGGATAGATAATGCCACAAATTTTCCGCCATCCACTAATGGCTATAACATTTATCGGAAGAATTCATCAGAACCTATTCCTTTGTTAATTGCCACGATAGGAACCCCAACTCAAAATAATTACACTGATTATGGCGTCCAGAACGGAAAATGGTCCTATTACCTTACCACATTGGACATTTTAGGCAATGAAAGTTCATTCTCCAACCCATTTAATCTAACTGTTAATGATTTAGCAGCCCCAGGATCAATAATGGAGTTGCAAGCAACATCTATAGGAGCAATAGGCTCTCGGAACTTCTCACTTTCCTGGATTCCACCTGACCTTCTACATAATGGCTCTGATATAGCCTATTATCAAATTTATATTTCCCCAATAATGTTTACCGCTATTCCTGGATGGGGCGCCAATGCGACGGTGATGGGGCGATTAAATATTACGATATCGTTCGTTAATTTGCCTGATAATAGATATTATATCACCATCATCGCCAACGATGAGAATAGCTATCAAAGTTCGTTATCCACCATAATCACCTATACAGTCGATACAACTTCACCCTATATTCTGCCAGATAGTATTACAAACGTTACAGGCTCTATTACATACGTAAATCAGCCAGTAATAATCAATGTAACCATTGTGGATTTAGGTGGTATTTCTAGAACTTTTATAAATTATACGAGAAATGGTATTCCTCAACCTGCCATCCCACTGACCCTGGTCGCTTCTATAAACGGGTCTTATGTGTATAGCGGATTAATACCCGTATCAAGAGTAGGCGATGATATAGAATATTTCATCACGGTTTTTGATTACTATGGACATTCTAACACAACAGATACTTATAGCTATTCAGTCGTTTCTGAAAATAAACCGCCGGTATTATTATATTTGATTGTGGCTATCGTAGCGGCAGTAGGCTTCAGTTATTTGAGGCTTAGATCTTACCGAACTGAACAGAGGATAAAGAGGCGGTTAGATATGTTGATAAAAGAGCCACTTACGCCCTCTGTTAGTAATATTGAAGCGATTCAGCTTGAAAATACTGCAGTAAGTCCAATAGAAACTCATGAGCCGCCTCAGAATATTATTCAAAATTCTATTATTTCAGTTGATTCTACCTCTCACCAGGATGCTGGAGAAAGGGAGGGTTTCATATTATTCGTTTTTAACTCCATTCTCACAATATACCCAACATTGGAACGTATGTTTCCACAAGAGGAACGCGTAAGAGATCTAATCAAAATAAAGAATCTCTCCCTTGAGGAGCAACTTGCGCTCTTTGGTTACCTGATTGGTAAGAATTCAGAGAAGGAAATCCGAATACAATTGTACAAATTAATAAATGAATTTAAAGATATATTACTAAATGGACCATGGGCGCAAATTTTGCCAAAACTTGAAAACTTTGTAGATTTGGCACAAGCCATTGGCGATCATACAATCTTGACCGAGATCTTCCTTTTGACTCTCCTAATCAGGAATTCTATAGAATGATTTCTTAAAATATATTTAAGTTTCAAAATACATATTATTATATCATGGCTCGCAAGTATGATGTGATTGTGGTAGGAGCCGGCCCAGCGGGAAGCACGGCGGCGCGATTTTTGGCGGATAAATTTAAAAGAAAAGTCCTATTGATAGATAGGGAGAAATTTCCGCGGGACAAACCCTGTGGTGGTTATCTTACACGTAGAATCTTTGACCGGTTCACATATTTGAAAAAGGACATGTTGGAAATCACAGAGGTGCCAACCTATGGAAGTTATTTTTATGGTCCCACCTTAGCAAAATTGGAGTGGATTCAGGATTTTCCGGTGGGGTATTTGGTTTTGCGGACTAAGTTTGATGCGTATCTAAAAGATCTAGCGGTTTCCCAAGGTGCTCATGCGGTTGAGGGAAGTGCCGTAGTAGATCTGCGGGTCAAGAAAGATGAAGTAAACATAGTGCTAGAAAATGGGACATCCTATTCGGCGGAAATGGTCATCGGGGCGGATGGGGTGCGGAGTATAATCGCGAAAAAAGGGGAAATTTATGGAAAGGCAGAGATGCTAAATAAAGGATTATGTGTGGTACAAGAATTTGAAGTTGCTAGCGAATTTCTTGATACGGTTTATGGAGAAACTCGAGCAACGCATTATTTTTACGGATTTGATGAAATAATTGGATATGGGTGGATATTCCCTAAAAAGAATCATCTCAATATTGGGATGGGAGGGCCTTCAAATTCAGGCAAGGAAATAGGACAGAAATTTCCTCAGTTTATTAAATATTTACAAGAGGAAAATCTGATTCCGAAGGCACTTAAAATAAATACAAAGTTTAAAGCGGCAATGATCCCAACTTCTACCGCTTTATATATTGAAAAAAGCTGTGCGGACAGAGTTTTGATCGCAGGAGATGCATTAGGGGTAGCCTCATCAATCAGTGGAGAGGGGATTTATCAATCGATGGTGACTGGAGAAGACGCAGCAATTATAGCAAATAAGGCGCTCGATGACAGAAAGTTTGATGTGAATTATTTGAAACAATACGAAACCTTATGGAAAAAAGAGTTAGGACGCGAATTAAAAACCGTTGGCAATATCATGCAGTTGGGGAGTTCAACGAATAAAACGGATATAATTAAGAAAATGATACTGTTTTTTGAGAAAATGCAAGAGGAAGAGGAATTATTTAATTATTTTGCGCGATCTTTTTTTGGGATAATATGAAATTCCATTTATGGGGGGATTTAAAATTCGTTTATCAAGAGGCGATTATTAAAAAATAAACCGCGGCGAAAGTTGAAAGAACAAAAATAAAAACCAACACAAAACCGAACAGCAGTCTTCGCTTCTCTTTCGCGGAACGTTTTCGCTTTCCATAAGATTTTGGTCGTGACATTATTATCCTTCGCAATTAAGAATATGATAATTAATTGTGCGATTATTTTTAATAACATATTTACATAGATAAATAATAATCGTATTCAGTAGCAAAATCCTACGTTATGATTTATTTATTCTATTATGAAGATACTTAAAAGAGAATAGAAGAGTAATATGTCAATAGAAAAGTTTTTAGAGAGGGCTCCGAAGAGGAGAGAACCGGAAGAACAAGTTACTCAAAAACGTGTAGAGAAGAAGAAGGAGGTATCCAAAGAAACTAAAAAAGTAATTTCCAAAGAGGAAGGGGTAAAAAAAGAAATTCCGAGAGAACCTAAACCCATTGAAGGGATTATTTTAGATGTGGGGTATGATGGGCAACAAGCTAAGGCATATCTCTGGATATATAATTTGAATACGGAGACAATTGTGAAGTGGTATGACACCTCTGGGCATTTACCCTATCTATTATCCGACCTGAGGAAAGAAGAAATAGAAAGAAACCATTCAGAGGTGTTAAGGCACAGGGGATTTTCGGAATTAAAAGAAATTAAAAAATTCGATTTACTACGTGATCGCGCTCTCACAATGACGAAAGTAATTGCCAAAGATCCCTTGAGCATAGGAGGCAAAGGAAATGTCCTCCGGAATATGCTAAAGAATAATTCGTTTGAAGATTATATTAAATATCATAAATGTTATGCCTATGATAAACAAATAGTTCTGGGCATGCCGTATCAGATTGAAGGAGATAAGGTCAGTCCAATCCATCCCGCGATTCCGGGCGAGATTAAAACTCAAATATTAGAGTTATTCAAGACGGATAAGGAAGAATATTTGCTCGCGTTAGATCAGTTTTTAACCTATTTTTTTAGTCCCATTCCTAATATTAAACGGATCGCCTTTGATATTGAAGTATATTCGCCACCGAACCGGATTCCAGATGCATCAGTGGCAGAGGAAAGAATAACGTGTATTAGTTTTGCGGGATCGGATGGATTAAAACGAATATTAGTATTAAAACGAGCGGATGTCGAAATAGGGCAAAAAATTCCTGAATGTGAGGCAGAACTCGAGATTTTTCCAACTGAAAAAGAATTATTGAAAGAAACTTTTAAAATTTTTGAGGATTATCCGATTGTTTTAAGTTTTAATGGGGACAATTTTGATTTAAAATATATTTATAATCGTGCTATTAGCCATTTAGGGTTTCGGAAAGATGAAATCCCCGTATTTCTCACTATAACGTCCCAGAACGAAATCGCCCATTTGAAAAATGGGATTCATATTGATTTGTACAAATTCTTTCATAATCAAGCCATCAAGGTGTCCGCCTTCCAAAATAAATACGATGATGTTTCCTTAGATACTGTTGGAAGAATTTTTCTGGATTATGCAAAAGTCGTGTTAGAGAAATCCATTGCGGAATTGTGTTTATCCGAACTTGGTAATTATTGCTTACGTGATAGCGAGTTGACGCTTAATCTCACCACGTTTAATAACAACCTTGTCCTCAATTTAATAATTCTGCTGATGCGAATCACCCGCTTATCCATGGAAGATCTTACCAGACAGGGTGTTTCTTCTTGGCTTCAAAACCTATTTTATGCGGAACATCGAGCACGAGCTTTCCTGATCCCTAATCCAGAATATATTCAACGCCTGAAAGGAAAAGCCTCAACCACCGCAATGATAAAGGGGAAAAAATATAAAGGTGCCATTGTGGTCAAACCCCAACCAGGCGTTCATTTTAATGTAATTGTACTAGATTTTGCCTCACTTTACCCTTCCATAATAAAGACCTGGAATTTAAGCTATGAAACCGTAAATTGTATTCATCCCGAATGCAGAGAAAATAAAATTCCAGAGACTCCCCATTGGGTTTGCACAAAGAAAGTGGGGATTATGTCACTGATTATTGGCTTATTACGCGATCTTCGGGTTAAATATTTTAAAGTTAAGGAGAAGGATAAAAATCTCTCCGATCAAGAGAGAACGATGTATAAAATAATCACCCAAAGTTTGAAGATTATTATCAATGCGAGCTATGGGGTCTTTGGAAGTGAAGCCTTTCCACTGTTTTGTCTGCCCGTAGCGGAAGCCACAACAGCTATCGGACGCTATGCCATAACCGAGACACAAAATAAATGCAAAGAGATGGGAGTAGAAATTATATACGGCGATACCGATTCCATTTTTTTGAAGGGCCCTACCAAAGAGCAAATACAGGAAATTATTGAGTGGAGTGAGAAGGAACTCCAGATGGAAATGGATATCGATAAGGTCTATCGCTACTTAGCACTTTCCGAACGGAAAAAGAATTACCTCGGGGTTTTTGCGGATGGAAATGTCGATATTAAAGGATTAACCGGGAAAAAACGGCATGTTCCTCCCTTTATTCAAAAGTCTTTTCTTGAAATGGTCGAAGAATTGAGCAAAGTGAAGGTAAAAGAAGATTTTGATGCGGCAAAACAACAAATTAGAAATAGACTCAAAAATACAATTAAAAAATTAGAAAATAATGAATTCTCACTTGAAGAACTAGCGTTCCAAATGACTTTATCAAAAGACCTTAACAAGTACGATAAAACCATTCCACAACATGTGCGAGCCGCACAGCTACTCGAACAAAAGCTCAATAAAAAAATTAAAAGTGGTGATATTATCCATTTTGTGAAAACCAAAGACAATGAAGGTGTTTTACCTATTGAATTAGCAAAACCCACGAGTATTTCAGTCAAAAAATATAAGGAAATGATTGAATCTACCTTTGAACAAGTTTTAGATGCGCTTGGCATCCCTTTTGAAGAATTATATGGGATGAAAACACGCAAACTCGATGCGTTTATTTAAAATAAAGAACTTTACTTAATTTACAATTAACGCAACGCCCTATTATTAAATTTTTAAGAAAGAATCCGAAGATTCAATCAAGTAACTAGAATTATATAAATGAGGAATTTCTTTATTTTTATGTGATAGGTTTCTTCAAGGTTTTGTAAATGGAGACGCAAACAGTAATAGAGAAGTTGGAGGCACTATATCAGACCTTAATGTCAAAGAATCTGACACCGGATGAAGAGGCGCAGGCAAAGGTGCAATTATTAGAGTTGCTCTCATCCATAAGAGCACATGCCGAAATCCAGGGAGGAGAACAAGCCCGAGTGGTATTAGAACAGACAAATTCGTTGAAGGATTTATTATTAGAATGGGATCCTTATGGATCGGCATGGTTTAAAGAGGAAAAAACGCTTGTGAATAGTGTGTATAATCTGCTGGCAGTGGTAAAAACCCTCACAATTCAAAAAACCATGGCGGCGGATAACATGTCGACCGCCAGTTTAACCAAAAAAATAGATGATATTGCCGCCTCCTTACAAGGGGAAATAACGAATTTACAAGTGGAAGTAGAAAAGATAAGAAAATCAATGATAGCCTTAGCAACAGCAGTGAAAGAAAAATTGAGTGCGCCACCAGCGCCGCAGCAAGTGGTAAAATCGAATTCTACACCTGTTGAGCAAGAACCAGTTCCGCTCATGATAAAGCCTACTCCCGTGGCGGTGAGACCTACTCCAGTGGCAGTGAAACCAATTTCAGCCCAAAGGATCCCTGTACCGAAGCCAGTCCCACTCCCGGAAGAACTCCCTCCCGAAAGAACTGGAAAACCGATATCACTTCCTAAACCGGTGCCAGTCCCCATTGAAGAGAAGGCGCCGGAATCACGCCCACAACCCTTTCATACCCCCGTCCCAAGACTAATTTCTATCCCGAAATCAGAACCGAGAGGAATATCGAGACCAAAACCGAAACCAATCCCATTAGATGAAGCTCCTGCACCCATTCCTTTATCAGAGCCGCCTTCCGAGGATGAGGAACCTCCGATATTAGATGACTTACCAGAAGCGAATGGGTCCAAATCTCAATTATTTGGAGCCCTTTCAAAAAACGCACCCAAAAAAAAACCTAATAAAGAACAGCTTTTTAATTTATTCTCAAGTAGTTCTTCAGGGTCTTCTGAATCCAAGGATTTAGAGATAATAGAAGACCCATCCCAACCACGAAGTTCATCCGCTGATCAGCCCACTTCAATATTTCCGCAAGGAACTCAAACTAAATCGGAAGCTACCCCTGAAACGCTCTATCAAGAGCTTATTTCGCTGGAAGGGAAACGCTACTCAATCGAGAGAAGTATTCGCGATTTGAAAACGGATCGGGAGAAAGGGGTCATTAGCGATCAAGAATACAAAGAAAAACTAAGTCAATTGCTAAATAAATTACAAGGAATT
The DNA here is from genome assembly GCA_964353755.1 of uncultured archaeon. GTDB lineage: Archaea > Asgardarchaeota > Lokiarchaeia > Helarchaeales > HEL-GB-A > CAYGYC01. Next base: position 19,517 of record CAYGYC010000023.1, read on the forward strand.
TCAAAACGTATTGGGGAAATACGAGAAAAATTAGATTAAGTGGCTCAATAAAATCTTCTTTTTTCTTATCAATTCTGAAAAAGAAAAAGAATTAAGAAATTTTTAAGTACATAGTGGGATCGCCGTATAAAATATAGGTAAGCCAACCGAGTTCAGAATTTCCATATTTATTCCGAATTTCCTTCTTCGCATTCATTAGAGCGGTTCCAATGGTCTGTTCGGAGAGGAGCCGCTTATAAAAACTCACAGCTGTTTCAATAGCAACATCATCATGGATAGGCCATAAAGCTCCAATATAGAAAACGCCGCCTTGTAAGAAGGAGGAAGCTAAGCCAAAGATTTCGCTTTCAAAGGTTATTTCGCCTTCGGGAACGGAGGTCTTTGAACTTTCGCAGGCATTCATGAAAGCAAGAATAGGCGGGCGTTCCTGAATTGCACCTATGATATCATCGGCTAAAAGATAATCATCCGCAAGTAAGATCCCACTTTCCTCTGGGTTTTTGATATCGTATTTCGCATGACCCGCAAAATGAATGAAATCGTAAATTCCTTTTTCTAATTCTTCAAGCACAATGTCCCGTTTTGCCTCAGTTCCTGCCAATAATTTACATTTGACATTTCGGAACCCTTGTAGCATTTTCTTGATTTTAGTACCTTCGTCGAGCGCATTTGGCAAGCGATACTTAGGATCATTTGCCTTGGGATCAACTATAACCAGGAAATTGAGTTCCTTCCGGATTTCAGTATTAATATCGGGAACAAAGAAATTCTTGGATTCAATTTTGCGCCCAATAGATTTCAGGCAAAGAAATTCCTCGCCGTCATGCATTAATTCCCAGGCATATCCCAACAATTTTTCATCGAGGACTAATTGTAAGGGCATGGTCATTTGACTCAAATTTTCTTGAATTTCAGGTGGAATTGATAGTTCATAGAGGTATTGCCCTAATTCTTCTAATTCGTGGATAAAAGTCTGTTCTACCCCTTTTATTTCAGGGCGGGCTACCTTGGTTCCGCGCATACGCCGAAGTTCATTAATGGTTTTTGTGAATTCGTTGATCTTTTGATCGATTTCCTTTAATTGGGGCTCATCCAATTCCTGACTGGTCGCCAGGCTAGAAACGCCATGCGGAGTATCAAATCTAACTTCGGATTTACCGCGACCTCGTTTTAAGATGGATAAAATCGCTTTAGCCCCTGTAAAATCGATATAAATAGCCTTTGAGGGAACGATTGACATGCTTCCGATCATTAATCGCGTTAAATAACTCATTGCTTCGGTGATTCCAGCTCCACTCTTTGCCGATGTTTCAAAATAAATCAAATTATGTTGGAGGGCAAATGCCCAGACCTCTGTAAAGGTGAGTTTTCGCTCATTAATCATATCATATTTGTTTCCAAATAATAGAATGGGAATATTGCCCACAATTTTTCTCAGCGGTTCCAACCAGGGCTCAATCGATTCAAAAGTTTTCTTATCCGTGAGATCAAACACGATAATCACCCCGGAGGTCCCTTTAAAATAGGTGGTCCGGAGCGACTTGAACAGTTGCTTACCAGGATCAAAAAATACTAAATGAACCTTGAACTCGTCTAGATTCAGATCTTTTGTGAAAAATTCTGCCCCAATATTCATTTGGGGATGCCCGAATGCATCATATACATACCGATTCAAAATACTTGTTTTCCCGGATGTCTCGGCGCCTATCACACACACTTTAAACCTAAAATCTTGCACCTTTTTTGACATATTTCATTCACTCACCAATGAATATGAAATTAAATTTATTATGTCTGTCCGAAAATTTAAATGGTTATCGTGGATGATTTTTTATGAAATATTATAAAAGGTGTATATGGCATGAGTCAAGTAGTGATTTGCCCTAAATGTAAGAGGCGCTTTAGCCCGGTCTATTCCCGTGCTGTTGCGTGTGGTGGCTGCCCTAGCGCACCCATGGGCGACTGCGGAATGATAAAATGTCCCTATTGCGGGGAGGAATTTTCATCAGGGCGCTCTTTTGCTCCACGTTTAATTTAAAATCATAAGAATTAAGTTAATCCTAGTTAATCTCATCACTAGTGATAAAAATTTGATCCCGGAATTCATTCGTGTCTCGGTTGGAACGGCGGCAGTTTTAGAGCTGATACACATGCAATTGGATGCAGTTCCAACCACGGCCTATTTAATGTTGGCTTCTGAAAGTCGGTGTCTGGCGAATTGTGGATTTTGTCCCCAAGCACGCGAAAGCACAGCGAGAAAAGATGCGTTATCCCGAATATTCTGGCCTGAATTTCGTATTTCTGAAGTAAAAACCGCGTTTGAATCAATGCAAACCGGAAAGCCCTTTGAGCGGATTTGTATTCAGGCGATTAATTATACGGGATTTTTTGACCAGTTAATGGGTGTTATTGAGACATTGAAAGCAACGAACCTTCCAATTTCGGTCTCTGTTCCTCCCCTGAATGAAGACCGATTAAAAAAACTACACGAGTTAGGGATAACAAGAATAGGGATCCCGCTCGATGCGGCGACAAATTCTCTATTTGATAACGTAAAAGGGAAAAGGGCACGAGGGCCCTATAAATGGGAAACCCATCTTAACAATTTAGAACTAGCCCAATCAATTTTTGGGTCGCAAAATGTAAGTACGCATCTCATAATAGGATTAGGGGAAACGGAATTTGAAGCCGTAACGTTTCTTCAACAAATGGCGGATTCTAACGTATTAACTGCGCTTTTTTCCTTTACCCCCATTAAAGGAACCGCGTTTGAAACCAAATCCCCCCCTACACTTTATCAATACCGAAAAATTCAACTCGCTCGCTATTTAATTATAAATAAGATCTGTCGAGTGAATGATTTCTCTTTTAATGATAAAGGAGAACTCATGAACTTTGGAATTCCTAACGAACAACGAGATGAAATAATCCAGTCTGGTATTCCATTTTTAACGAGCGGATGTCCTGGGTGCAATAGACCCTTTTATAATGAGCGACCAGGTGAAAGGTTATTTAATTATCCGCGGCCCTTGACAGGGGATGAAATCGCTCAGATTATGGCGCAATTTGAGGAGAAAATGAAATGACGGCATGGCGTTTAATTGATCTTGGAACTTATGACGGCTATACTAATATGGCAATGGATGAAGCAATCTTAGAAGCCCGTATTGAAGAGAAGGTTTCAAATACATTTCGATTGTACCGGTGGCGCCCGTCATGTGCTTCGATTGGTAAAAATCAATCTATGCGCCATGAGGTGGATGTCGAAGCATGTCAACAGTTCGGGTTCGATTATGTGCGCCGTATTACGGGAG
>CAYGYC010000024.1:0-22670 GCA_964353755.1 uncultured archaeon
TCCCGAAATATCTTCTCTGGCGAGGCTAGACCTAGTGAGGATGGCAATGTGACGGTCGAAATTGGGGGTATACAACTTTTGGCAACAACAGCATTGCGAGGGAAGGTGCATGCCTTGGTCCGCCCGGAGGATATATTCATCTCTGGTTCAAATCTTGGTTCCTTTGAACGGAACTGCTTTGAGGGTGTCGTAAGCGATTTTGTGGATAGAGGACCAATTATTTATATCAAGATTACTATGCCTCCAGATTTCATTTGTCTTACTACTCGACAGTCATTCGGAGAAATGAAATTGACAAAAGGACAAAAGGTATGGATTGCATTCAAGACATCGTCGATACATGTCTTCTAAAAGAAAATTCCAATCCTGAGTACTTACTATTGTATATCTTGTACTTTCTATAGTATATTTTGAATTTTTCAAAAAGAAAAAAAGGAGAATGGGTTTAATCTATTCCTATCATTACACTAGATGCTTTAATTATTGCATAGGCTTCTTTCCCATTCTTCAGATCTAATCGCTCGACCGAACTTTTGGTTATCATAGCAACAATTTCAATATTTTTCGCAATTTCTAGCGTGACTTCTGCATTTACCGCGCCTATAACAACTTTCTTCACAGTTCCTTTTAATATATTTCGCGCACTAATTGCCCTCATTCTATCATCCTTAAAATGATTTAACCTTTATAGAAAAAATTGAGAATAAAAAATTTATTCAACATTAAAATTTACAATACGGCTCTCGTAGATCAATGGCCTGCTGAAATAGTCGTTCTAACTCCCTCTCGGATGCGCCCTTTCGGAGGGGCGTTAAAATATCCACGAGATTGTCATTGCGCAATAAACACGGCTTAATCTTTCCAGAGCTCGTAATCCGAATGCGGTGGCAATTGGCACAGAATTCTGAATTATGAAAGGGATTAACGATTTCCACCTCAACGCCCTCTTGCAAAAAATATTTGTGCCTGTTTTGCATTTTTCTAATTTTAATGGATTCAGTTCTTGGGGTCAAATACGCTTCAATCTCATTCATATCTACATGATATTTCTCAAAAAAGGCAGTATCATGCGCGGGTATTAATTCAATTAATTGTAAAATGAGATTGTGTGCCTTACAAAAGCGTATCAAATCCGAAATTTCGGAGATGTTAACATCTTTTAAAAGCACCATATTGACTTTGACTAATTTGATCCCGCATTTTAATGCCTCCATAATGCCGTTTTTCACCCGATCAACTAATAAACCCTCGTTATTGGTAATGCTGGCATATATTTGCGGATCCAATGTGTCCAAGGTTACATTTATGCGATCTAAACCTGCAGATTTTAATTTTCCCGCAAACTTTTCTAGTAAAACTCCATTCGTCACCAGAGAAATATCTTGAATCTGCGAAATTTTACGACTTTCATGGATAATTTCGGAAAGATCCTCCCGTAATAGGGGCTCTCCACCCGTATATTTCACTTTTTTTATTCCAAAATGTGTTGCTAATTCTAGAATTCTGATGATTTCCTCTAGAGTCATCTCTCCATTAGAGGGCGAATCTTCTCCCTCGCGATGACAATAAATGCAGTTTAAATTACATCGTTGGGTTACAGATATCCGGATTGCGGTCAGCGGACGATTGTAGTTATCGATTACCATCAAAAATTGCCTTCCGTACTCTATATAGCGCTACTGAAAAAAGTGCCTTATGGTTTTTTGGATGTGAATTATTTGATGTATTCATAAAATTTTTCCTTGTGCTTTTCAATCCATCCAATCTTTATAGGGCTGAAATCTTTAAATTCCGGATAATACGGTTTGATATCGAGCAACGGCGTATTATCTACGATATCCAAATCCTCTATAATTACTGTATTTCCAACAATTTCAATCAACCGCACGATAGACATTCCGATGGGATTTGGACGAGCCGGAGATCTGGTTGAAAAGACCCCATGTTCTTCCCGGTCTAAATGGGCTTTCACGATTAGCGAATAACTTTTGGCTAAATGAAAATGATAGATTAAAATAATATGTGAAAACCCCTCGAGATCTTTAAGACCTTGGACAAATTCAGGGAGCATTTCAATGGATCCTTGGATATTTTTTACTTCTTGAGGATATTTCGGAGTCTTAGAAGGTTCTTTATACAGGGAGTGGATTATCCCTATGGCTTTATAGATAATTTCTTTCATTTTCCTTACCGTATGATATATCAATTCTCTAAAAAAGATAATTTTGAAATTTGAGATTAAGGATTTCTTTATTCAATTTCTTCGATGAATGCAATTTGCTCTTAGATCTGAGCCAGTCAGATCTGAAGAAGATAAAGACTCTCTATCCATTACAGTATCCTTGCTTCACTTTCTATAAAAAGTATTAGTGGTGGCCTTCCTGCAACTTTAAATAAAGATTCTTCTTTCTCTTCCGTTAATTCCTTTCCATATGCCACCACTTTTTTATTTAAAATTGCAACCCACATATCAGCATATTTCCTTCTTAAGTCATTAAGATGTTCTAACGCCCATTTTTGATCATCCCAAAACGCTTCTGGTAATCTTTCCTTTTCGTTTAATAGTTCTATCTTAGGCATCATATTTCTTTCTTCTCTACTTTACATTATAGAAATTCTCGTAATTTAGGCTTGCTTCTTGGAAGAGATGTAGAAGCCGGGATCCGCGATATTTTGAGGGTCAAATGCCTCTTTAATTTTTCGTAACCAAAGATGGTAATTACTACAATGAGGGCCAAACCATTCATGCTGTTTGTCTCCTATAATGAAAAATGGAATCCCTGAATGTTCTTCCAAATCCTGTTTATCGCAGGCTTGGGCATACTCCGTCATTCCGATAATAGATTCGGGGATATTCACATTATACATCGTTGGCATTTCACAATGGGCCATGTGCCCGTGTTCGAAAGAAGCCAGCCATAATCCGTCTCCGCGATCGTCAATTACCACTTTTTTCGCGATGAATTGCTTTTTCAAGGGAACGTTAAGCTGCGCCATTCTTACCGAATTATCAATATTGTCCATCCCTCCATGGGTACTTTGAAAAGCGCCTGTAATGAGGAAACCATGAAAACCGAACATGCACCGTAATGCTTCAGCATAACTAATAGTTCGGATCTTTAATTTGGCGGTGGAATCAGTTCCCCCAGTTTCTTCTATTAACCCTTTCAAAACCCGTTTCTTGTAGTTAAATTCGCGTTCTGTTTGTGCCCCGATCATCACTGTTAAGGGACGTTTTATTTTTGCTCGGGCAAAAACATTCGCGAGTTCTTCGCGCGTTTTAGAAAACCCCGCAATGGTCGCAGGAGCGGATAAATGGTAGCACATGAATCCAATCTCTTCCTCTTCAAACCGGCGTAAACCGTTTGCGAGGGCATCCCAATCAGTATAGTTAATAACGAACAATTCCATATAGTTTGGAATCGTAAATTCATAGTCTGGTGATTCACCTTGGACTTTCCATTCAAGATTAGAAGGACTAGAAGGGAAGGGGTAGAGTTTCACTGCAACTTTCGTGAAGATACCCATCCCGCTTTTTGCTCCAACAAATCCTCGCATGATCCCGCGCAAACTGGGCCCTGGACCATCACCCGAATACCAATCCGGATTATTTTTTTGTCCAATAGCACCAACATGGAGTAACTCACCCGAAGGTAAGACCCATTCTACTCCAAGAACATTTCTTCCGGCAAAACCAGTGGATGCGGATGAAAACCCCATTCCACACATACTACTCGCGCTGGCTAACGGGGAAACTTGAGGACCCGCTCCAGGCATCCCACAATTTAAACCCGATTTCATTGTCTCTGATTGCAGTTGAGCTCCTGAAACATAAGGTTCAATAACTGCATATAAGTTTTTGGCATTAATTTCAAGAATTCTATTCATTCTTCGCAGATCAATTTGGATAGTTTGGGGGCTAGAGACACAATTCCAAGGGCCTAATCCCGTCGAGAACGCTTTAAACCGGACTTTATATTGATTGCAGAGTTTTACGACTTGCTGAACTTCTTGTGCAGAGCCTGGAAGTATAACTGCTGCTGGTTGAATATAATAACGGGAGGGGGGTTTATCATTTATGACATTTAGGACTTCTGCAGCCCACTGAAAGGCGTACGTATCTAGGATTGCAGGTTCCTGAGAAATATTTCGCGGACCCACGATGTTCTCAAACGATGTATAAATAGTTGGAGCTAACATAGTTTACCCTGTGGTCTCTTTTTTCGAGGTGATGTAGAAGCCGGGGTCCGCAATGTTTTGGGGATCAAAGGCTTCCTTTATTTTACGAAGCCAGAGATGATAATTCATGCAATGGGGACCGAACCATTCGTGTTGTTTATCAGTTTCTACAAAGAAGGGGGTAGCTAAATGTTCAGTGAGATCCATCTCATCACAGGCATGAGCATATTCCGTCATCCCAATAACAGATTCGGGTTTAGTCGGATCATACATCGTCGGCATTTCGCAGTGTGCCATATGCCCGCGCTCATAGGTCGCAATCCAGACGCCTTCGCCCTTATCATCTGCAATCACTTTCTTGGCAATATATTGCCTCTTGAGCGGAATATTCAGTTGAGCCATTTTCAAAGCCATAGTAATCGTGTCCATGCCTCCATGGGTTGATTGGAAAGCACCAGTGATAAGGAAGCCATGAAACCCGAGCAGACAGCGAAGTGCCTCGGCGTAGCTCACATCACGAATATTTATGCGGGGTGTATAATCTTTGCCACCGGTTTCTTCAATCAGTTTTTCCACCATTTTTTGCTTATAATTAAATTCCCGTTCAGTGAGGGCCGCAACCATAATAGTTAAAGGGAGCTTTAGGCGGGTGTGAATAGTGTAGCTAGTCATGAGGTCTTCCCGCGATTTTGAATAGGAGGCACAAACTGCGGCCGTCGAGGCGTAATAGCACATAAATCCTATTTCCTCTTCTTCAAAGCGTCGAATCGCATTATCGAGTGCATCCCACTCCTTATAATTGATGACATAGAATTTAAGGTAATTGGGAATTTCAAACTTATAGTCGGGTGATTCGCCCGTAATTTTCCACTCCGCTTTGCACGGGAAGGGGTATAATTTGGTGGCTACTTTTGTAAAGACCCCGATTCCACTCTTAGCACCCATGAAACCGCGCATGATCCCCCGCAAACTTGGTCCTGGACCATCTCCCGTATACCAGTCTGGATCATTCTGTTGTCCTAGAGCGCCTAAGCGGAGAAGATCGCCCGATGGTAAGACCCATTCCACGCCTAATACATTTCGTCCTGCAAAGCCAGTAGAAGCTGAGGTGAAGCCTGGTCCGCCCATAGAAGTCGCACTAGCGAGGGGCGAGACTTGCGGCCCAGCACCAGGCATGTGGCAGTTTAAACCATATTTCATGACATCTGCTTGTAATTGCGCGCCAGATACGTATGGCTCGACTACAGCGAATTGATTTTTAATATCCACTTTTACAATTCGATTCATCCGTCGCAAATCCATTTGAATGGCTCTCGGATGGGATACGCAATTCCATGGGCCAAGGCCGGTCGAGAAAGCCTTAAATTTTAAGCCGTATTGATTGCATACCTTTACAATTTGTTGCACTTCTTCTGTCGAGCCGGGCAATATGACCGCGGCAGGGCGGATAAAATAGCGGCCGGGAGGTCGATTATTAATGACATTAAAAATTTCGGCACACCATTGGAAGGCATAGGTATCTAAGATGGCAGGTTCGCGGGAAACATTTGGAGAACCGACAATTTTTACAAGGGATTCAAATGCATTATCTTCTATCATATATTCTTCGATCATTATAATCAGTCCTCCATTGCTTTCAAGACCAACTCCGTGAGGTCATAGAATTTCAGATTGATCTTATTTGCCGTTATGGCGTCTTGTAAGTTAGTCGAACAGAAGGGGCAGCAGGAGACGATGGCTTGCGCGCCGGTATCTTTAGCTTCTTCCACGCGTCGGCTTGCAGTATTGAGAGCGAAGTCGGGGAAAGCGGCTTTTACGCCGCCCCCGGCCCCACAACAATAAGCGTATTCTTTAATCCGTTCCATTTCGACGAGTTTCAAGCCCGGAATCGCTTTCAGGACATTGCGGGGCGGGTAATAACAGCCATATGTGCCTTTGCGAAGCGGTTTAGGGGGGACTGGGATGCGGACCAAAGAAATCGGCTCCATGATTTGGCCATGCCATTCCTTATAGGGTTCAGAGCAGCGGCCCAAATGGCACGGATCGTGATAGGTCACGGTTAAGGGAACTGATTTAGTCAAAGTAATTTTACCCGCTTTAATGAGTTGGTCAAGGAGTTCACTAGTATGGAGAATTTCGAGATCGTGCTTAACATAGCGAGGGTATTCGGCTTTCATCATGCTATAGCAACCCGCGCAGCTGGTTACGATTTCTTCAATTCCCCGGGCTTTGAATTCGTCGATATTGCGCTGTATTAAATCTTTCAAGGTCTCCTCTTCGCCGGCACGCAGTACCGGACTTCCACAGCAAAATTCATTTTCCCCGAGTAATTGAAATTCAACCCCGGCTTTGTTCAAAACACGCGCGGTCGCGATGGCAATCTCCTTGCGTCGATAGGAAGCTGTACAACCCACAAAATAGGCGATCTTCGCGCCCTTTGTAACGGTTACATCCAAAGGAAGCCAATTGAGCCGTTGCGCGGGGGCTTCATTATACGGATTATGCCGTGTTTTCACGGCTTCGATGTACTTTTTATGCGCCGGAAGCGGCCCTTGTCCATCCTCGACGACTTTTTTGCGGAGTGCTTCAATTACTTCCGCGGGCTCCAAATCATTGAGGTATTTGCACGAAACGGAGCAGGCGCCACAGAGTGTACAGCGATACACGATATTTAATAACTCTTCCGAATAGCCAATACGTTCGGTTAAGAGGGAAAGGGCAACGATCATTCGGCCGCCACCTGAATAGGCATGGAAATTATACTCATCGATACTAGGGCAGACTTGAGCATATTTCCAACTCTTAATTTGCACCTGTGGTATCCATTTGCACATCGAGCATCGGATACAGCGCTCCATAATGTCTTGGTATTCGTTTAGCTTCTTTAGTTCAATGGTCATGCGCTTACCTCCATGATCTCTTGGTACTCGTTTAATTTCTTTAGTTCTGGGGTCATGCGCTTACCTCCTTGAAACATAGGACGCCCCGATTAAGCACATGCTTCGGATCGAAAATCGCCTTCACTTTTTGTAAGGATTGGACGACCACCGGGGACACCCGTTTATACATCTCATCCGCCCAGATACCGTAGGGACGGCTAAAGAAAGCGCCTTTCTCCATTAATGCAATGCTAGATTCTTCAAATAGGGCTTTAGCTTTGGTTTTCATTTGCGCATCCGCCGGATTATAATAAATATCAAATTCGCAATGGCAATTGCAACCCTGTACTAAGGGTTGAATATAAATTCCGATATTGGCCATCGGGAATTTTTTCAATTCAACTACTTTTTTAAAGGAAGTTATGAAGTTGGGAGATTTATCTAGCGTTGTAATGAAAAAGATCTCTTGTGATCCGCCCAGATAGCGTAATCGCCACGGTTTATCAGTGCAACTTTGAAAAATATTAATTATATCAGCATTAGAGACATTCTTAATTTGTGATAAAAGATGCACGCCCTGTTCTTTCGCTAGATCAGCCAGTTCGGCTTCTAAAAATTCAATTTTATCTTTTCCATAAGTTCCGGTGCCTCCGATCCCGATAATTAGAGTCCAAGTCGGGAGCGATTTGCGTAATTTTTCAATCTCCGTCTGGGAATTACAGAGCAGAGAGGCTAAATTGAGGTTATTAATTAGGAAGAGGTCGTCTCCAAACCGTCGTTTTAAAAGAAGATAGAGAAAGTTGATAATTTCCTCAATCTTTTCAGACTGAAGATATAAAACTTTTTGGATATCGGGAAAAAGTTCGCATTTCAGAGTAATCCAAGTGACAATCCCGATACTTCCCTGCGCGCCTTGAATTAAGCGAAAGGGATCGAATTGCGTGGGCCCTAATGGATTTTTCTGGGCTTGTCCGGAGGCGCGTTGCTCTTCAATGGTGCCCGGACCAGCTGCCGAACCCGTTCGGAAAAGATCTCCTGTCCCAAAAATCACTTCCGTGCAAAGAAGGGGGTCTGAAGCATCCCAATGATAGCGCGGAAGGGTAGTTGGCTCTCGTTCTAGAGCGGCAGTCACCACCGATTTTCCGCACGCGGGATAGAGGGGTGTTAGAAGACGGAGCCCTGCTTCTTTGACTATCGGAAGGAGTTGCGCAAAGGTAACACCCGGCTCGATCATGCACATTCGGTTCTTTCTATCAACCGTAAGGATCTTATTCATCCGCGAGAGATCGAGAATGATAACCTTATCCGTATGAGGTGCTTCTGCACCATTTGCATCCTTAGAGGTGGAACTTATAGGTATTACCGCGAAATTGAGTTCATTTGCTAATTTTAGCACTTGCTGAATCTCAGTATAGTCTTTAGCAAAAACCACACACTTGGGCTTTATTGGACTTTTCACTTGAAAATTTTCGGAATAGCGCTGATAATAATTCTCTATAACTTCCTTTTGATTGGAAACATTCTTTTCTCCAACTATCTTCACTAATTTAGCGTAAATATCATCCATAGATAATTCCACTCAGTTGGCTTTTATAATAGATTTAAATTGAACGATAATTAAATTTCTTTAAATCTATCCCCTTTATGAATATTATTTTTTCCCTTAATAATTTTAAGGGATGATTTAAAGCGAAACTTAACGAGAAAGTTAAATTTGAAAGGGAGAAATTAAATTTGAAATTCTAAAAATTAGCAGGCTTTTAGAAATTTTACGCCATTGATATTAAAAAGAAATCCTCTGAATAGAAAAACGTAGTGATCTTCGGAGGAGAAAGATTTTTTTATTAGAACTAGATGATATCACAAGATAAACCTAAAAGAGTGAAAGCGATTATTAAGCGATTTTAAAATAAAAATAAAGGTTTTTTAAATTTATAGAGGTTCTATTATCTTTCAAAATTCAGGAAAACGTGAGAATGTATGCAAGTGTTACTTACTGGAGCATTTGGTAACATTAGTGAAAGTACTTTATTGGCATTATTTGAGAAAAATCATCAAATTACTTGTTTTGATATTAAAACTTCAAAAAATGAGAAAAAGGCGAGTGAACTAGCTAAGCGAGGATCATTTAAACTAATTTGGGGAAATATTACAGATCCAGATGCAGTGAATTCTGCGATAGAGGGTATTGATTGCATTCTGCATTTAGCGGGAATTATACCACCAATGAGCGAACTGAATCCCACCCTAAGTTATCGCGTGAATGTTGAAGGAACAAGAAATTTGATAAATGCAGCAGAAAAAGTAAATCCCAAACCCAAAATCATCTTCACTAGTTCTATTTCGGTTCATGGTCCTCGTATGTCAAGTCCTCCACCACGTAGAGCGGATGAACCGCTTAATCCAACAGATAATTATACACATTCCAAGGTGGCATGCGAAAAATTATTGCAAGAGAGTACGCTCCAATGGACAATATTTCGATTGGGCGCATCGCCTTCCCTGGACTTAATGAATTTTGGGTTAGCGGATGCTTTGAATATGATCTATTCCATGCCTCTTGATCAACGCGTGGAATTTGTTCATACCCGCGATGTCGGAATGGCATTGGCAAATGCGGTTACTTCGGATATTTCCTCTAAAATTCTGTTGATTGGTGGGGGAAAAAAATGTCAGATGTTAAATAGACAATTTCTGCAAAAAACTTTGGAAGCATGTGGTCTAGGTATGCCTTCCGATTGGGTGTTTCGGATACCTACGGACGATCAGGATTGGTACTACACGGATTGGATGGATACAGAAGAAGCCCAGAAATTTTTGCAATTTCAAAATACTTCATTTGAGGACTATGTTACCCAATTGAGAGAAAAGATGGGATTGAAAATCTATTTTATTAAACTTATGAGTCCTTGGATAAAATGGTATTTGAAATGGAAATCGCCTTATTATAAAGAAAATAAAATAAAATCGTCTTTATCCGCGCAGTAGTGACTAAAGGCAATAATTTTAATTCTTCAGGTGGATTTGAAGGATAACCGAGTACAAACATGAGAAAGATTTTTTTAGTAAAATTAGGTGATATGACCAAAAAAAAACCGAGAAAGTAAAACTGAGAAAGTAAGGGCGATTTGATCGATGGTTCTAGGAATCCTGATTCAGACCGATTTTGGGCTACCGCTCTATAAAGAGATGTTTGACCAAAAACTAAAGAGTTTTCAGCAGATAGATACCAGTCTAACATCAGGGTTCATTACTGCTCTAACTCTGTTTGCTAAAGAGTACGAAATGCTTATAGGGCACGTGAAATTTCGCCAAAATGAAGCCGACATCTATGGCATCAATATGATTGTTATCAATCAAGGTGTGTATTTGTTTCTGATTTTCGTTGAGCCCTTCACGTATCATGAAGTAGTAAAAGAGAAAATCGAGTGGATTTATACCCGGGTACTTAAGAATTATGAGGAAGAAGTAAAAGCAGGGAAGATTCCGAGGTTATCCGATGAAGAAAAGGTGTATATAAGTGATATATTGCAGGATTTTTACATTAAATCATTAATTGCTGAGAATAAGGATACCATTGATGCAATCTTAGGGGGATTATGCTTAAAATATGTTGGTATCTATGGAATCTCAATCAATTCTTTCGATAATTCGATCCTTTATTTCTCAGGAATTTCGGAGGAGACTTTCAAACTGTTTTTAAACAATATGGGACGCCGAAGCACGATTATTGGCGATTACGAAACGATAGACAGTTATATTTCCATACCAGAATACCAAGCAATGCGCGTTTATGCGACTAACCCGGGAATAAAATTTGAAATTCACAATGTGATGACCAATCTTCCTGAAAAAAGCGTCTCCCTCTATTATTATATTATCGCCGACCCGAATTTAGATATTACACCGGTTATTACGGAACTCAACGAAAATTTAACTCCCATCTTCTTAAAAGTAGCTAAAGAAAGCTAAATTCAAATCACTCTTTAGTTTTTCTGTTTAATTTCTCACCGGAAATAAAAAAAAAAGAAAAATTGATTGTTAACCTAAAAGGGTATTCCATATAGCAATACCATCTTCTGGTTTGACCTTAAATTTCCCTTCGATTTTTTTCCAATCGAGATGAGCAAGCATCCCATCTTCAAATATGCCATTGACGGCTTTGGCAATTCCCCTAATATGTTCATCATTATTGCTGTAAATATTAATTTGCATCGCATGATTGTCCGGATTAGTGACTGCAAACCCCGCAGCTTTATCAAAAACTTCGACAAAGATATTCGCCGTGGTTGACATGTAATAAAAAGAATTGTTTCTTCCCCCACCGGATCTATCCTGTTTGAAAGTGGGATCAATTAAATTGACATAATCACGGATGGCATCGGTTGTATCGGGAATATATTTTGTGAAAGTCATGCGGATACGCCTTGCTCGTGCGTATATCTGTGTTAGACGCTGTTTTGTCAAACCAATATTCTCGGCTTCTTTACGTATCTTACTTCCCATAATTTTTTTCACCTATTCATTAAACTAATTCTTGATTTATTATGTTCTAAAGTCAGTTTCTCTATGGATTTTCTTTAATTCCCTTACAGGTCGAATTCGAATCTACACCGAAGCTTTTGTTTAATAAAAATTATAAATATATTGAAAAACAGAAGTAACGTGGAATCCTCAATAATAAAAAATTAGATCCAGATTTTCACTTCACTTTCTTTTTTGGATGGGGTGGCGGTATCATATGACCACAGGTACATCGGATATCGACCTTTGCACCAGGATCGAATTCTACTTCCATAGTTTTCCCGCATTCTGGACATTTCACTTTAGTTTTTATATCAGGCATACCTTTCACCTAGAACTAATCCTCTACTTTTTTCAATTTAATCTGATCATAACTTAAAGGAATTAAAAAAAAGGAGAGATTGCTTTTATTTATTACTCTTTGAGTAAGTAGATGCAAAAGGGAAATTACGACGGCTGGAATACGAACGGTATCGCATCTTCTTCCTTATCCCCTATTTAATTGAAGTTCTAGGAGGCAAACTGAAAAAAATCGCATGACGCCTTACTTTCTATTGTCTACGATCTTCATAAACGGCAATATCTCCTCTCCCGAATTTAATAAAGAATTTTCTTTAGTCAGGAACGAATCATTCTTATAGAGGATCTCTCCTCTTTAAAACAAAATTGTACTTAAGTGTAAAGAAAATTTGAATAGGGATCCACTTATGGTAAAAATGACGTTAAAATATGGCTATTTTCTTATTTTTACATTGATATTCACTGGAGTTCTTCTTGCTAGCCCGCTTTTAAATTCGCCAATTAGCACCGGGCATAATCCACTATCGCCGTCTGAGACACTACGCACAACTTCGCAGAGCTGGTCAAATGCCTCCATAATTTCAGACGATATCACCCTCTGGAATACGGGTGAGTCCTTAGATCGCACTGCGATTGCGGTGGATGCCAATGCAACCCTCCACGTCGTCTGGTCTGATACAACTCCAGGCGCTTGGTATTACGGAGGATTGGATTCTGAAATCATGTATGCCAGTTACACAAACAGCACAGGGTGGTCCAACGCAACCGTAATTTCAGATAAAGCTCCGTGGTGGAATGATGGTATGAGTATAAACCCTGCTATCGCGGTTGCTGCTAATGGGGATATTCACGTGGTCTGGGATGATACTTGTAATGGGCCCTGGGGGACTGATAGGGATATTTTTTATGCGAAATGTTCTGCAGGAACCTGGTCCAACGCCACGGTAATTTCGGACAATGGGGCCTGGTGGAATACCGGAATTAGTTATGGCTCTGCGATTGCAGTGGATACCAATGGTACCATCCATGTTGTTTGGAGCGATGGAACCTCCACGCCATGGAGTAACAATACCGATACCGAGATTCTCTATGTGAATTACACTGCTGCGACGGGGTGGTCCAACGCAACCGTAATTTCAGATAGTGCCAATTGGAATACTGGGACTTCGGAGACGCCACAGATCGCGGTAGATAGCCAGGGAACGATTCATGTAGTTTGGTCTGATGAGACAGATGGATTCTGGGGCGATGATGTGGAAGTGTGGCATGTTACTCGGACGCCTAGTTCAGGATGGTCCGACGCTACCACGGTGTCCAATAGTGGTGGTGGGTGGAATACGGGTGATTCTGTTACGCCCTCAATGATAATCTATAATGATACCCTTCATCTCATCTGGGTAGATTCTACGCTTGGCGAATGGACCAATGGACTTGAAAATGAAATTATGTATGCTACCCATGCTCCTTCTCAAGACTGGTCGAATGCAACAGTGATTTCTGACGGTTATAACGGGGTTTGGTGGCGTTCTGGATTACTTTCTGACCCTACTATTGCAGTTGATAGTCGTGGAGGCCTCCACGTGGCTTGGTCTGATACCACCAAGGCTGCATGGCTTAGCGGCAAGGAAAGTGAAATTCTCTATGTGCATTATAATGCAACCACTGGGTGGTCCAATATCACAGTAATATCGGATTATAGCGATTGGTGGAACATAGATGGCAGTCATCACCCTTCTATTGCTGCTTTCACGCCCGAGGCGATCTGCATCATATGGATTGATGAAACCAATGGTTGGTGGGGTGCAGATTCCGAGACCATGTGTGCCATCTTTGGGGTTTTTGCACTACCATCTGGAGATGGAGTTCCAAATGGTGAAATTCCCGGCTTCAATCTCCTCTACTTCTCATTTGCACTCTCTCTCCTCGGCTCAGCTATTCTCTTCATGCGCCGCTTCCATCCTCGAACTGACAGAAGATTCTGTTAATCCATTTCACTTTAGTTCTTATATCAGGCATGTCTTTCACTTAGAACTAATCCTCCCCTTTTTTCAATTTTAATCTTATTATTACTTAAAGGATTTAAAAAAAAGGAGAAATTGTTTTTTTATTACTCTTTGATAGATTCCGGATTGGTAGCTCGGAGGATGGTCCGTTGTCGTAAGGTATAGACCGCTGCGATGACCTCTAGCTTGGATTTAGCCATCCCAGCTTGCCCCATGGAAATCACGAGAGGCAAGAAGAAGTAATTGACCACTTGCGATTTCATGATAGTGTCGGCAATCTGAATCAAAGCTTCATCCATCGAAGACAGTTTTACCGTGGGGGCGGGGCGATATAACTGATGCGGCCAGAGAAGCGATAATTCCAATTTATCCGCGATGAGTTGCCCGCTCGTTTTGAAAGGTCCCACATTTCCGCGGAATTCCAGCAGATGTGGCTTGTATTCGGCTTCGTACTCTCTTACAAAGGATTGGACTTTCTGGCGGAAATCTTCGGAGGGGGGCTCCTCCACAATCAGAGCTAAGCCGATGAGGTCGCCGTGGAACAGGAGGATTTTATAATCTTGATAACTGAGTTCAAATCCACCGGTTTTTACGGCCTTTTGGGGTAGTTTTTCCGGCTTTAATTCAGTTTGGAAAGTTGAAATCGCGGAAATGAAACCGGAGATTAAATCGGCGTCGAGTGATGGGCCAAATGATTGTTGATAAATACAGGCGGAAGTTTCTTTGTGGATGATTAAGATATGGCGGATATTGGCGATATCCATGAATTTGGTGGCAATTTTAGTATATTCCTTCATTTTCCGCCGCCGCTTTGGCAACACATAGAATTGGCGAACTGCTAAAATCGCAGAAACGCAGACGGCGGCGAGAATTCCAATCCAGAGGGCAAGATCACTATAAGTAATAACGTTAATAGATTGAGATAGTGCCGTACTCTGTGCCATACTAGAAGTCTCATCAAACCAAGCGGTGATAGTAAAGGATTCAGTAGGAACTGAGATTTCGATTTCCGCGATGCCATTTTCATCGGTACGTGCGATTCGATCGGAGATGACCCCATCAAAAGTGAATCTAATGGTGGCATTAGGTATATTTTCTCCCGTGCTATCATCCTGTAATCGAGCTTGGATCAGAAGGCTGCGCCCTTGGATAAAGAGACCGCCCACATTTAGTAGGGTGAGCGCGGTCCCAGTCTTATTGAGAACGAAGAGATCAATAAGAATTGACCGGGATTCGCAATTATCTGCGAGTGCAGTGAGATTGATCTGATACGGTGAGCTGCGATCAATTAAATTTTTGAGCTGGACATCTTCAGTGATATAAACGCTCTCCCCTGGCATAATATTAGTTAGAGTTCCGTTAATAGGTGTATCGATAATTTCATATGTGATAATTGCCCAGTCAATTCCGGTCCCATGAAATACATCCTTAAAGGAACAGGAAAAACTGATCATCTCGTTCTGGTATTCGGTGATATTTGGAACGTTGGCAATCAATAAGGTAGGAACAGGCAAGATCAGAATTTGAATATCGGAAATAGTGGTATTAACATACCCTTCTTTTGCGATCCATCCCGTTAATGAATAATATTGATTTGCAGTCAAGCCCGAGGTATTTAATTTTATTCGATATTTGCCCTTATCCTGAATATTGAGAGTGCGTCCATATACATCGTCCCATTCTAGAGAATTCCCATTTAATTCAGTATAGAGGGTTGCACCCATGATATTTACCCCTCGACTGTCATTATAACGAATGGTCAGCGATTTCGTAAGATCATTAACATATGGAGACGGGAATTCAGAGATTACAGATATATTTGCGGGGATCGGCGTAAACCAGAAATATTGGAGGTTAAAGCCCACTTTTGTGCCATTGGTCCAATGAACTATAAACGTATAATTCCCGCCTGTCGCGGCCGAATCATTTTCGGGGAACCAGTACAAAAGTGTTGTTTCAGTCGTGATGCGCGTTTGATTTTTGAACGAGGATTTCCCATCAGGATAAAATATAGTTAAAAAGCATAATCCATTATTTTGAGATGTGATGTTTATATTGAAGCGTAGGCTATCATATACCGTCGCATTCGATGCGGGCTGAAATTGGGTTCCGACAAATTTTTCAACTATATAATTGAGGGGAGTTGCAGTCATATTACACCAAATAGTCCATTTGGTCTCTGATGCGCGATAAATGGAAAGAATTTTAAAAGCCGGGAACTGATAAATTGACCAATTAATACTTCCATGATCTTGACCATTTCGGGTAACATTATTAACCGACCAATTCAGAGGCAGTGTTAAATTGATGATTTTGCCTATGGCGGGTGTTGGGAAGGAAGCAACGAGGGTGATATTCCACCAAATCATATTTGTGTTGAAATAAACTATATAATTAGGTTCGAAATATCTGTTATTTTCCAATTCAACCGTATAGGTCACATTAAAAGCAGTGTTCCCAAGCCACCGGGTGATTATCTGATAAGTGACATATCCAGAGATATCGGGGAGTAAATGCCCAGCAGAAATCCATGATTTGCTAACATTATATACCTCGCGCCCTGGTTGATAATAAATTATGGAGGCAAAATCATAGGGGAGAACATTTGAAGTAAGTTGGACCGGATCTCCAGTAGCAAACGTGTTTAATGCTATTGCACTATTCCCGAATGAATCGCTAGCGCCAAATAAAGTAACGTTTCCTCTAGAAGCAACTTCGATGATCCACCAATAGGTCCCCGGGGGTAAATTTGGTAAATCATTCATCGTAAAATTTACCCAGCCTGTGGTTCCCGCCTTTAGGGTTAGTGTCATATTTAAATCAAGCAACTCATTGGCATCCCAATTGGGTCTTGAGTTATTGTCAGGAAAAATTCCCACCACGCAAGCTAGGACATCTCCATAACATTTTAAATAAAGGGCAATGTTGTTTATAGTTCCATAATCCGATAAGGTGAAATTCTGGGCAAGTAAATAAAAAGCTGTTGTGGTATTGCGCGCTGCTGCAACAGCGGCGGAGTGGTTATCTTCAATGTGCATTGAAGTGGGTGCAGGGCGGCTCGGATTTAAAATAGAGAGACAAACATCGGAAGGAGTGGGAGTAAGCGAAAGGGGCGCTAACAGCAATTTTAGGCAATAATCCGCCGGGAGATATTCTACTTCAGACATTAAACCATATACAAAAAAATAGGCATAGCCATCATCTACATATCCTTGGTCAAATGAGTAATAAAGAAGCGAAACACTTGTTTCTCCATAGCAAATAGGGAGAGCTATGGCTAGGAAATAATAGGCAAATCCTCGGGAATCGACATAGGTATTTGTCATATTTAATTGAGTATTGGGGAAAGTAAAATTTTGCCAATGAGCAGCAAAGGTCGTTACATTATTCGTAGCACGTTGGCTAATACTCACTCCGGTATAGCCGTTTGGATCAGGAACAACATTTAAGTCCTCGCTGAGATCTCGTGTTGCATTATAGAGCTGTATTATCCACTGGGCATCCTCATCTATCTCTTGTAAAAAGAGGCTAATTTGCTTTAATTTACAGGGTGATGGAATTTTAAAACTCATTAGGGCTACGTTGGTAAAAAGTGGATAATAGGCATTGGCGATGAAATTCTCAGGATTATCTTCAATAATTTGTAAGGAATTTTTGGCAGTTACGCCAGAGAAGGTGAGATTCGTTTGCGAAATATTTTGATAATTTGTATTAAGGGGTAGGTTGAAATATTTATAGCCGGGTTCTTCCTTAACAGGCGTAGTTATCTTAATTGTGTTTGTCACATTTGCATAAAAACCCGTTTTAATATTTTCTCCGGCACCACTTATAGAATTTTTAGAAATATCCTCCTGTGGCTTTATAATCGATGGACTTGGTAACAGGTCAATTTTTGGATTTACTTCGTTGGGTAACGCGCCTCTATTGGGAACATAATTCAGAGTTGTTACAATCATACTCCCTAAAAGAACAGCGATAACCATCAAGACCAAAAATCTTTTATTTTGCATAAAAAACACTTTACCCATTCTGCATCTTTAGATATGAGCTCACTTGGATAGTTGCTAAGGTTAATTTTTCTAGTTTTAAACGATTAATAGTTATTCCTTTATTATATAAAAAAAAGAAGAACATTTTTGAAATAAAGAAGACAAAAATGGTAGTATTAAACAAAATTATATCAGTGATTTTGCAAATTTCTTAGCATTATTAAGATCTTCCTGAGTAGGGTGCCCCTTTAATTGTTTCATTCGTTCTTCGGTCGCTTTCCTTTCTGCAGGAGACATAATTTGTAGTTTCTGCTGTTTTTCTACTTCCGAAATGTTTGTATTGTCGCCCAAACATTCAAATTCTCCACAAAGTGTGCATCCACTTTTTTCAAGTATCTTTCGAATATCCTGCGGAAAAGGTTGAAAAGTGGCGGGCTCTAAAATAGCATGAGTGTAGAATAAGGCAATTTTCGGGGGAAATTCCGTTACCCCTTTTAGAAACGTCTTGATGGTTTTGTGAAATCGAGCGGCATATATCCCTGAACCTATAAAGAGGAGGTCATATGATTTTAATGATACGGGATCTACTTATTCGACACGCTTTAATGTTATATCCTCTTCTTTTAAGGCTTCTTGTATGCTTTGCGCAATTTTTTCCGTATTCCCTGTGAGGGAGTAATAAATTATTAATATTTTCATCATTAACCATCTGATTTGGTTATTTTTCTATCTAATAATCCGCTCCTTCCAATTCATTAAGTCCATTTTCCCTTTATGAGTCGAAGCACCAAGATTTTTTCGCCAACTTTTCATATCGTTTCAGAAAGGAGTCGAGGAACATTCTGAGCTGCTGTTCTTGACCCAGTAGAGCGGCGAGAAATCCTTTAAAAATTCCGAAAAAGCGGGAGATGCCTTTGGTGAATTTTATCCAAGAGGAATTTAAATAAATGGGCAATTCATTAATGGATATTTCTGTTCCTTTATTATCATATAAGCGGATTTTTATTAAATATTCACCATAAGCCATATCTTTAATAAATTTGAATTGAATCGGTTTTACTATTTTTGAGCAACTGGGCGGGATAGAGAGGTTGAAGTCTTCTGTAAAATAAATCTTATTATCTTTTACTAATTCCCATTTCAATCTGGCTTTTAAAAAGGGGTAAGGGTAATCATTAATGACCCATAGATTTGCTGTTAAACTACTGTTAGGCGTATGATATTCATTCCAGGATAAGGCTTTTAGGGGTGCGATCAGGAGTTCCCGCAAGTCAAAAAGGATAAATTGAATACTGGGAATTTTAGGCAATCGAAGGGTGGAAAGTTCTGCTGAGCAAATAATTGGTTGATATGCTTTTTTAACAACATAATACGCACTTTTCGGATTTCGATAATAATCCACGATAGACCAGGTAATAGAAGGCCACGGATCATTGAAAGTGAAAAGAATGCTTCCATGTATTTTCCCTTTGCCCCTTCTAAAAGCTTCAATACCAAATTTTAATATTTTGCTTTGATATGATTGACTTAATTCAATGAATTCTTTAAGTGTTACCCCTTTTTTATGTCCTTTTAAAATTTCAGCCAGATAGAGCATGATATATTTCTGCAGATCCCGATATGTCCATTCGTCATTGATAGGCCACCAATTTTTACGCCCTAAGTCCAACCAAAATTTGCTCGTCGCATTGGGTACGGATTGCGCTCCAAATTCATTCGGATTTTGCCCCCCCGGAAGCGTGAGGAAATTATAATATGTAGAATAGTACCAACCTACGAATGGATGGTCTTTCATATGGGCTCGTAACAGTATCTTCCGTTTTGAGGTATCAAATTTCCTAATGGTTTCTTGCAAGGGGGTATCTAACAATATTTGATTCGATCCCATGGGTTCGCAATGACAACACCATAGAATGATGGAGGGGTGGTTATAAAATTGGAGGACTAGTTCTTTCATTTGCCGACAAGCTTCTCTCACCCGAGCTAGGCTCACATCATAATCCCAGAGCATC
This sequence comes from uncultured archaeon, assembly GCA_964353755.1. Taxonomy (GTDB): domain Archaea; phylum Asgardarchaeota; class Lokiarchaeia; order Helarchaeales; family HEL-GB-A; genus CAYGYC01. Next base: position 19,887 of record CAYGYC010000024.1, read on the forward strand.
GGAAAATCTTGCCAAATCAAGATTCCTTCGTGATCGCAGATATCGTAAAAATCCTGGGGTTCCACATGGTAGCCAAGCCTCAAAATATTCATATGAGCTTCTTTTACTAATTGAATATCTTTCCGAAATTTCTCCGATGTCATTTCAGCTAACCAACAGGAGGAAAAGTAACAACTGCCTCTCAAGAAAATTGGTACTCCATTTAAATACCACCCATCCGCCTTTTCTTCTAAAATCCTTAAACCAAATTTAAGTTCCTCTTCATTTATGAGTTGATTGTTATTGAGAACCTCGACTTTTATCTTATATAAATTCGGCTTTCCTAAATCCCAAGTCCACCACAATTGCGGCTCTTTAAAATCTATTTTACAATGAAATTCATTAGCACCATGTTTTAAGGATATTTGCTTTTCATAATCTTCATTCATACCCTCGAAATTATCGGGATTTATTGAAATTCTAATTAAAACATCCAAATCAGAATCGGTGTAATTATGCAAATTTAAATCGATTAGAGTGGAGATCTCCTTATCTTCAAAGATTGGTGATATCCTAACATCTTCTATGCCTGCAAGTCTGAAAGACCTAAGACTGACAGATTGCCAGATACCCCCAGACCCTTTTTCTTGCCCGCGCAATGATACGGTTCCGGGTCGGAGATCCCAATGCACCAGACCACCTTTAAATAATTTCTTCTTTAAAGGGAATCCCGGGTCATGGGGCGCACAACATCTGATCACCAGAATGTTTTTCTGCTTGACTATTTTATCAGCTATCTGAAATTGAAACGACCCAAAATACCCCTCATGGGCTCCTAAATAATGCCCATTAAGCCAAATTTTAGCGTGATAATCAATTCCTTTAAAAGTAACTGATAATAAATCATCAGCAGGAAAATCCACATCAAAGTCCCTCCTGAACCAGACCACGCCATTATAATCAAGCCCCTCAAGATACCAATTGGAGGGAATATTCATCAATTGCCAAGCTGAATCGTCATAATCAACTTTCCAATAGCCTAGGTCAATGCCTTTATTGGTTTCATCCACGCAAAATTTCCATTTCCCATCTAAAAAAATAGTCTTCGTCATTTACATGACCACCATTAAAATTCTATCTTATTAATCGAATATAGATCCGCCATGAGATAAGCTCTGGAATTACCCGGCTTTAAGGAAAATGATTTAGGAAGGGAAAGTATAACACGCTTTTTTCCATCCTTTAAATCAGTATATTTGATGGAGCTATTATAATTCAGCGGAAAAGCCTTACCTGTCGATTTTTCAATGAGTAAGATCCCAATTACAATGGACCATTTTGGATCATTCGCAGGTACCTTCAACTCTGCCACAATACGCCTTTTAGTTGATTCTGCTTTGAAACTATAGACCTCGATACCTTCTAGTGTTGATTCTCTTTCGTTAGCGATAGCCACCATTTGGAAGGTGCCCACTCCAATCAGTTTTTGGGCGTGATTGATTAACCCCCAATTCGCCCAAGTATTACCGGTTACCTGCCGCAGTAAGGCCGGAAAGAAAGAAAGCGCGGCTTTTAGAAACTGGACTAAACCACCTATCCTCAAGTATTTAAGCAGTGCACCTGGCGTTACAGGGCTCGTACTGCCGAGTTGTCTAAAGAGGGCGATTAAATTCAATCCCAAGAATTTTTCTAGAAGCAGGCTGCTACTGGGTGCGACGGTCCCTTCGGGTTGCAAGCGCCCCGCAATCCGGAAGAGGTCAAGGGGCATGACAAAGGAGGTTATTTCAAATTGGCAGTTACGAGATTCCATCATGAAATAATCACCTTCAACCGTTCCTGAGAAAGCATATAGAGTAATCCGCTTCTGGGGAACCCCCTTTTCACCGAACTTATGAACTGCCCATGCTACAAATGTCTTTTTTTCAGGGTCCGTTTCAACTATGGAAAAAGGGATACTTAGGCTCGCCAGCCCGATTTGATCCAGGCTGGGAATGATTCGTGGTTGTGGAACCGCCATATAAATGATTTTAAAGGTATTCCCGGAGAGCATCGATGCCTTATTTAGCAGACTTTGAGTTCTCAAACGAATGGTGTTATCAGTTGATGCCATTTGTCCTTCCGTATTGACATAGGCCGCTGAGAGATGTAGGGTATAATCCGTCCCGGGGTGTAAAATCGCCGCAGGGATAATATGGAGGGTGCTCTGATCGCTTTGAACTTCCAATCGATGCTGGAGAACGGGTCTAGAATCCAAATGTAGAGAATTTGGATATAAAAATACAGGAACAACATTGGTACCATCATGGAGAAGCAGTCTAAAACTTATAATATTGGTTGGATCTATAATTTGCACAGCTGATTCTAGAGGTTTCAGGTTCAATTTTCCCCCTGGAGAAACGAAATGCCATAAGACCACGTGCTCTTTGGGAACAATATCCTTTCCTAAAGTAATCCCCGGTGCACCTTTCTGTTGATAATAATCATATGAAATCCAGATTACGTCGCCCGTAGAGGAAGCTACCGCAATCCCATTATGCCCTAGTGCAATTGAGGCATTGATATTCGGGTAATCAGTGTTTGGCGCTTGTTCCAAGGTATTATAGGACCATTGAAGCTGTCCATGAGGATCGATGGCATATAACACCCCATTTCCCCCTCCAAAATAAATGAGATATGGAACTTTCTCTTCCGGATCAGGACCAATGGAAGCAGAAGATCGGATGGCATCTCCGATGTAATAGGTCCACTTAATTTGTCCAGAAATTACATCCACCGCATAAAAGGTACCATTCGTAGAACCGAAAT
>CAYGYC010000025.1:0-22599 GCA_964353755.1 uncultured archaeon
CTATTACGGAGATGACAGCCTCCACGGATTGAGACAGCAAACCCAACGGCGGCAGTTTTTAAGCCATGAAGGAGGTATCCGGGTAATTCGAGCCCTTTCGAGTTTATTGCAAAAACATCAGACCCTTTCCCGATTTTAGCTGCTGCTGCTTTAGTGCCGTCAGCCCAGATTTGACCTGCTTTCGTCTTTCGGAAAATCATATTTTCCAAGAATTTGACCATGGCTTCATGATTGCCAAAGTTCAATTCTAACCCGCCGGTATCCTCTTTCGTAATGAGCCCTTTTTCATAGCATTCCATGGCATGGGCGATGGTAACTCCGGCAGAGATGGTATCGATGCCGTGTCTGTCGGCGAGTTCATTGGCGCGGATAATGGAAGGGAAGTTATCAATTCCACAACAGGGACCTAGAGCGAAGAGCGATTCAAAATCGACACTAGAAAATGCACCTGCATAAGGACCTTCTTTGACTTGGCATATATGGTCGCATGCAATCGGACAGCAGGAGCAGGATGCTTTTTTGACTACCCATTTATCACGCATAGCTTCGCCGCTCACAGCTTCAGCACCTTCAAATTTACCTTGTTTGAAATTCCGAGTGGGGAGCACCCCGAGTTTTTGGAATACCAAGGTATTGGCAGGCGTCCCTAAATCGCGGTATTTAGCGGTGGCGGGTCCGTTGGAGGCTTTGATCAGTTTCAACGCTTTTTTCATGAAATCTTCCTTTTTAGCCACAGGGACCTCTTTTGATCCTCTAACGGCAACTGCCTTGAGATTTTTGGAGCCCATGACACAGCCCATGCCGGTACGCCCAGCTTGACGGTTCCGATCATTGGTAATGCAGGCGATACGAGACAAATTTTCACCTGCCGCGCCAATGGCGGCAACTCCCATCTTCATATCCCCATGCTCTTCTCGGATTATATCTTCCGTTTCCCAACAGTCCCGTTTGCCCCAGAGGTGTTCTGCTGACTTGAGGACCACATCGTCATCATCGATCCGTAGATAGACGGGTTTTTCCGCCTTGCCCGTGAGAATGGCCATATCCCAACCAGAGCGTTTCATTTGTTGTCCTACGCAACCTGTAGAAATCGCCATTCCGAAGAGACCAGTCAAGGGAGATTTGGCAAAAACCCCGTATTTGGAACTCGTAGGAAGAATGGTCCCGGGTACTGGTCCATTGGCAAAAATGAGCACGTTATCAGGACTCATGGGATCGACACCCGCTTTTAATTCATCCCACAGAATCTTAGCCCCGAAGCCGTAGCCCCCAATCCATTTTTCACAGAATTCGGGTGAAATGGTATCAAATTTTATTTTTCCTTTAGTTAAATCAACTCTAATTACTTTTCCTGTATACCCAAACATTGAGCTTACCTCAACATTCTTTTTTTCAATAAATATTACGAAAGCCATCCTCTATTTTTGATTCATTCGGCATGTCGTTCGCGAAATTCAAGTTATTTCGCGCAAGCAGTTCAGATTTAAAATCTGAAGAAACCTAAAAGACAATCTCTCACGATTCATTTATATCTTTTTATTCGCGGGAAAATAAATTACGCGGATTTTTGAGATTTACGAAAGAGATCCGTAGAGTAACATGAGGACCCGCATATTTTAGGAATAGTTGAAATTATCCTCCGGCGAGCGGATTTAGGAAGGAGATTTCGTCCCCGCTCTTCAGCGGCGTTTCTAATCCGTCGATGTGGGTATAATGCCGCCCATTGATTATGATAGTGATATTCTCATTCACCAAATTTTCAGTGTTATTTTCATTTAAAATCGTCTTCTGGAATTTAGACCCGAGTTTCTTTGCCAAATTTTTGAGCAGATCCATTAAAGAACAGACGCTTGGTAAATCTGCCACTTTCATTTTACGCGTACCTACTTGATCTTGCACCGGTCCTAAAAAATTCACCTGTACGGTAATGGTGGATTGCACTTTCTTCGCGGTCTGATCTATTACCAACTTTAATCACCCAATTAATATAGACGCTTTCTCTTAAAAAATCTTATTTAACTGGAATAAGAACATAGGAGTAATGGAGTAGAATGGCATGAGCTTTGTGAAGAGATATTTATTACATCATTTTTGGCTCGGATTATGCATGCTGATTGAAGCTGGATTCCTGTTTTCAAAGTCCATTTGGATTTGGGCGGTTATTTATCTGGGATTCGGGCTCTTCTTTTTGATAGATGATATTCTGGCAGAAACCAAAGGGATTTCAGCGATGAAGCGCCTGCCGGAATCCGTTCAAGAAGAAAATCGTCTCAAGTTGCTGGGATTTCTAGTATTTATCGGGCAATTCGCGTGGTTTTGCTATTTATACTTTCGCACCTAAAATAGACTAAAAGTTAAAAACAGAGTATTTCTTAATTTTTAAAAGACAGATTTGTAGATGAGTGCTATGGCAAAATGGACCGTAAAATTAGAAGGCGTGCTTCCAGGGACAGATGATGATTTCATTCTCCATTTTATGGATATCCGCGAGATTATGGCGTGTCCGATTATTGAACGCTATGTTATCCAAGATATTTGGGATGTTGCTCCAACGAAATCCTATTATACGGAACTTCCAAATGTGAAAGAAGTTACTTTAGAAGGGAAAGAAACACTTCCACGGGATAGAGTGGCCGTTGTATTAGCAACCGTGAAAGGAGCGAAAGAAAAAGTGGGCCTCCTTCTTTATATGAATGAAGACCTGAAATACGAAGTGCACGGCTTGCGTCCTGATGCCTTTGTTAAAGAAGTCCGCAAAGATAAACAAAAATTGATACAAATTATTACAAAATTGGGGAATGAGCCCGGAGTATTTGAGGATGTCAATTTGGTTTTGCCCGAAAATAGATTTTAAGGGCAAATTCTAAAATACCGCGTTGTTAAATTGCAGCACCGCATTTCTCACAGAAGTCCATATTACTAGGATTCTTTGCGCCACAGAGTGGGCATGCTTTCGTTATTTTTTCTCTTTGAGAAATAGATTTAATGGGTTCTTCCGCTTCTTTTTGAAAAGTTACAGGGTGGGAATCTATTGCCCTTATTTTTCCAGATGCCATTTCATTTAAAAGGGTGTTTATTGTCCTTAGGATGGCTTTTTTGGAAAATAGTTTAATGGATTCATCTGCCTGAATGAGCAGATAGGAATCATAGCCAATTGCAATCCCCACGATTATGGGAATTAAACCTACAAAAATCATGATTGGAATGCTAATTTCTAGAAAATAGAAAACCGCAGGCATTTTTGTAAGTAAGAAGATTAAGGACATGATACCAAAGATAGTGATGAATGTAATTCCTACTAATAACAATTGAATAGAGGTAATAGATTTTCTACTCCATTCCTTTTCTAAAGTGATATTCTGAATCGTTTTTGGGTTGATTTCCGCAAATACCAACTTATTTCTACTCAGTAATAGACGGGAATTGGTGATGAGACTATCAAATTGAATATCTTGGTATTCAACAGGGTGAAATTGGTGGAAAATCTTTTCGTCAGGATAAAGAACTTCATCGATCTTCGGTTTTTCGGCGGATTCTAGCCGAAATCGGAGTTCGCCATACAGTTTCCTTATATTTTCTTCGTGAAGATAGGCATCAAAGTATTGGTTATATAATGCGGCAGATTCTATTTTGAGAATGGTTCGATGTTCTTGTAAATAGATAGAACATACGATGAGTTGCTTATTTACATACCATTTTAATCCATGGATAGCCCTTATTTCCGTTGAAAAAGGGGTGGACGATAAAGTTTTTTGCCCGATGAACTTCATATCTAATCGTTCTCGTAAATACGGGTCGGTCTCACTCTCTTTTAATATTTGCTCCATTAAATCGTTGATTTGTGTAGGAGGGATATCCCCTAAATCAAATTCTTTACTTTTTTTCCCTATAGACGCGACCTCCAGTGATCATCTGTGGAACGTAAGACATTTTCTATCTCGAGGAGATACTTCTTTTGCGCAGATAGCTTGAAGGAGTCAGTCGTGGTTTGGATGAGAAGGGCGAGATCATAAGAGCTTTTTACGCCTGCAATTATTAAAATAACTCCTAGAAGAATAAACGGCACACAAATACCTAACATTATGACCCTGACATATGGAATAAAAAGGAAAGGGAGTAAAAGAATAGTAAATAGCGTAGTGAGGATGCCGCCTCCATAAAAATAAGGGCCTCCTTTTTTGTTGCGTTCCTTGTTTAATGAGATATTTTTAACTTGTAAGGGGGCTATTTCAACAAATACCAGTTTATTTCTACTTATCAATAGGCGAGAATTAGTAATATACCCGAAAAATTGGACGTCTTGGTATTCAATCGGGAAAAGCTTTTTCAGAATTGTCTCCTCGGAGCGGAGGACTTCTTTAAGTTTCGGTTTCCCTTTAGAATCCAACCGAAATCGGAGTTCACCATAAAGTTTTTTGATATTTTCTTCATGCGTGATGAAATCAAAAGCTGATGGGGCAATTGTAGAGGTCGATTGGATTTTGAGAATAGTTTTTCTTCCTTCTTGATAGATAGAACAGGTGACCATTACATGTTTTGGGAAGGAGAGTTTTACACCTCTGAATGGAGCCCAACCTTCTGCACTTATCTCTGCGGAAAATGGGGTTTCTGCCGAAATAGTATGTGAAACTAGATTCATTTGTAACCATTCTCTCAAATAGGGATCGATTGCGGCATCTTCCAGTATTTTTATTAGTAGATTATAAACATCATTTGGTGAAACATCCCCTAAATCGAATTTTTTACTTCTTTGCCCGATAAAGTTTCCCTCCGATGAGGAATTTTCAATTCTAGGAAGGAGAATTTTAACTCATAAAGGTTTGGATTTCGAGAATTTTCCCTAAGGAACTGGTTTAAAGAAGAGAAAGCTTTGAAGAAAAGGGTTTTAGAAGAAAAAGAAATAAATTAAGTTTTCAAATGACCTTCTTTTTTCTAAGCTCTTTTATATCATCGGGGGAATAGCCGAGGCGTCCGAGAATTTCTTCGTTATGTTGTCCGATGGAAGGCGCACACCATTTGAGTGTGGCGGGGGTGTCCGATAGTTTGATAGGGAATCCAATTTGTTTAATGGTACCATGAGGCGTTTCAACATCAATGATTAAGCATCGATCTTGTACATGTGGATCGTGTTCCACTTCATCGATTTCATAGACGGGGGCGACCATTTTGGCATCATCATCCTCGCAGTGCTTAAACAATTCCACCCACTCCTCGCGTGTTTTGGTGAGAAACGTCTTTTTCAATGCATCTACGGTTTGTTCCCTTGATACACCCGCGCTCTGAAGATCCGTCCGTCCAATGAGTTTTAAGAGGGCTGCATAAAACTTGGGTTCAAGCGCACCAATGGAAAAGTATTTGCCATCCTTACATTTCACAATTTGATATTGCGGCATACCGCCCGTGAGGGGTTGTTCTTTCAGAATAGGTTTTTCGCGGGTGGCTAACCACTGGGCAAGGCTCATCTGGTTTAAGCCCACGACCCCATCCATCATCGAGATGTCAATGTATTGCCCTTTCCCGGTGTGTGCTCGAGCATATAAGGCGAGGAGAACCCCTATAACGGCATTTAAACCACCCCCAACCATATCGGCGATCTGCAAGCCCGGAAGAACAGGCTCGTCCGCGGGCGTTCGATAGAGCCCCGCCACGCCTGCATAGGAGATGTAGTTTAAATCATGGCCAGGAATATCACGATACGCGCCCGTCTGCCCGTAACCCGTTATTGCACAATAAATAATTCGCGGATTAATTGCTTTTATGGTTTCATAATCAACCCCCAATTTTTTTACCACGCCGGGCCGAAACTGTTCCACGATCACATCGGCCTCTTTGGCCAATTTTTTAAAAATTTCGAGCCCTTCAGGGGTTTTCAAATTCAACGTGAGACTTTTCTTATTTCGGTTCAACGTATGATAGAAAAAACTCTCGCGCCCCCGCATCCCGGACTGCCCAATCAGCGGAGTTAAATTTCTCGTTGCATCCGGCATTTGCCGGTTCTCAATCTTGATCACCTCAGCGCCATAATCGGCAAAAAATTTCGTTCCAAAGGGCCCCGGAAATAAGAGGGTTAAATCTAAAATTTTTATACCTTTTAATGCATCCACCATAGAACTTCACCGTTCAAAAATAGGGGGGAATGTTGATAAATTTTTTTGTCTGTTTAATCTAACGCAGCACCGCATCGATCACAAAAAACAGATTGGGAGGGATTATTGGCACCACAATATAGGCAAGTCTTTTCCATTGGAGGAGATTGGGATTCTAGAGGAGTGATTTCCGCTTCCAGTTTCTCTTCGGGTTGGATCGAACTGGTGTACTCGCTTCTACCTGTCTTGAGGCTTTCTAATACGGATTGGAATTGGTGAAGTAACGTTATATTTGAATATATTTCAAACGACTCGCCTCTAACTTTGAGCAAAATATAATCATTGTAAACTGGAATTATTCCAATGAGAAGGGAAATGATGCCAAAAAATATTAAAAGAAAAAGAAGGTCCAGGAAACCTAGATCAATAAAGGCAAGAAAAGAAAGAGTCCCGGATATAATTAAAAGTATTACTCCCACATATCTAAGAACTTTATTAACAATTGTATATTCTTTTTCTTTCTCAAAGGATAAAGAATCGATTTCGGAGTGGTTTATCTCCTTAATTACTTTAGAGCTCCTAGAAAATAGGATTCGGGATTCGGTTATGGTGCTTTTGAGGATAGTTCCTTCGCAAGTAAGGGGAAAAATAGTTTGGATAATTTTTTCAGAAGGGAGAAGGGTTTCGCTCAAGGACGGTTTGTCTGTATTGGTTAGCCGAAAAGATAATTCTCCATACAGATTATTTACAAATCCTTTGAGATTAATAGTATGATAGTGTCCATAAGGATAATAAGGTAATTTATCAACTACTTCAATGGTAAGATTCGTTCTATCATTTTTCGCCGCGATAAAACAACTGATCTCCGTATTATTCGATTGTCCGCCCATTGCCCTGATTTTGGCTAAAAAGGGTTCTTCGGTTAAGATGGAGTGCGAATCCAGGGCCATATTTATCCTACAGTTGGTTTCCGCATCGGTGAGAGATTCCAGGAGTATTTTGACTAAAAGATCATATAATTCACGCGATGAAACAGGGCCCATATCGAATTCGGTGACAAGTTTTCTCGGAAATCTTTCCGTTCTGATGATCCGATGAAGGGGATGAAGATGAGGAGAAGGATGAGAAGGAGAACGTGATGGTTTTGAACGCGGCGGTTTTGGATGACTGGGATGAGGGTGATGTGGCAGAGTGGGATGAGGTGTTTTAGGATGAGGCGCAGGATGATGACTTGGACCATGTCCGCCCCCATGGCCGCCATGCCCACCCCCATGCCCACCCCCATGTCCACCGTGTCCGCCATGTCCGGGAATTGTTAATATCCCTCCTTATATAACCTTGAATATTGCATCTTTATTTCTAAATCTCCAAGCTCACTAATATCCAAGTTTTATCATACTTATTCTTGGCTTATAAAGTCATAGAATTGGAACTGAAAAACAAAGAATCCATAAGGTATTTAATCTCAAATTTACTAGAGTTGATTAAAGGAAAATATGAGTTGGGAAATGTTGGGTCGTCATAAATACAAGAGCGTAATTGCATTGGGGCTTTTTCTAGGACTATTTATCGGAACTATATTCATCAGTCCCTTTTATCTAGGACGGAATAATTCCCTATTCGGATCGATACCTAGTCCTTTGGAATCAGCAGCATCAACCAATCCTTCCAATCCAACCGTCCTGTATGATGGTTCCTACCTTAACGAGTATTTTAGCTCATCATATAATTATTACTATTATCGGACTGGTTATGCTTCAAGTTCCTATTATTACGTAGTTTGGCTGTGGGCCACTGAAACAGGCGATGATTTCGATTTGTACCTGTATTCGGATAGCAGCTATTCTGTCCAAAAAGCCTCTTCATCACGAGGTAGTGGATATTTGGATTGGGTGGTTTTTCGATCGAGCGGTCAATATTATTATCCACGAGTCTATAGACTTTCTGGAAGTGGATATGCGAACATTGAATGGGAGAGCGCTATGACTGTATCAATGGGGGATTCATATTCTGCTTATCTAGGTTCTTCCAATTGTATTGAAACCTATCAAGTCCATTTGGATTCAAATAAGAAGTATGAATTTAATTTGGAGGTTCCCAGTGGAGGCGATTTTGATCTTTACATTTATTATCTATCTTCAGGGTATGCAACCGGTTATTCAGGGTATTATACTTCTAGTGAAAGTTATGGGAGCGGCACGGATGAGACCATTACGGACTTTGAACCATCGTATTCCGGGGATTATGCCGTTCTTGTAGTAAGATCGAGCGGATCTGGAACCTTTTATTTTGAAGTGGACCATTCACATATCGACCCGGCAATTATTGTTGTGATCGTGATCATTGTTGTTTTTGTGGTGTTAGCGCTCGCAGTAGTGATGTATAACCGGTTTCAACGACCCCCTAGGCTACCACCTGGGGTGCAACGACCACCAGCTACTCCTGGAAGTGAACAGCTACGACCGGGGGAGGCTGATAGACCTGCTCCTCCTTCAATTCAAACCGCACCACAAATACCGCCTTTCATTCGATGCCTTTCTTGTGGATCTGCGAATCGGTCCGAAAACATCTTTTGTCGAACCTGTGGGGCTGAGTTAGAAGTTCGGTAAGCATTCCGTTCTCCGAGGCCTCTTAAGTGGTACGGCTCAGATTTTCGAAAAAATATCAAAATGAAAAGTAGGATGAGAACCTCTCGGACGAGGTGAAGGATGATGTCTAGGACCAAGAGGTCGGATTATTACTATCCCTCCAAATATAACCTTGAATATGTCATTTTTCTTTCTAAATCTCCAATCTCACTAATATTCAATTTTTATAATAATTATTCTTGGCTTATAAAGTCATAGAATTGGAACTGAAAAACAAATAATCCATAACGTATTTAATCTCAAATTTACTAGAAGTTGATTAAAGGTAAATTCGAGTTGGGAAATGTTTGGGTCAAAATAAATACAGTGTTTTTATTGTGTTGGGGCTTTTTCTGGGATTATTTACTGGCGCTGCTTTAACTGCCCCTTTTTGTACAGAATGGAATGATTTACTATATGGGTCGATTCCTAGTCCTTTGGAATCAGCCGCTTCAACCGATCCTTACAATCCAGTCATCCTTTATGAGAGCTCCTCCATCTACGATTATTATAGCGCATCATTCTCTTCTTACTATTATCGGACTAGCTATGCTTCTTCATCCTATTATTATGTGATCTGGCTGTGGGCGATTGAAATCGGCGATAATTTCAATTTATATCTGTATTCGAATAGTGGTTATTCTGACTTAGAAACCTATTCCACACGCAGTAGTGGATATCTGGATTATGTGGTTTTTCGATCTGGCGGTCAATCCTATTATCCACTAGTCTACAGATATTCTGGAAGTGGATATGCATACATTGGATGGTTCACCGCTATAACTGTATCTTTGGGGGATTTATATTCTGGTTATTTAGGTTCTTCTATTTGTAGTGAAATTTATCAAGTCTATTTGGATTCGGATAAGAAATATAACTTTAATTTGGATGTTCCGAGTGGCGGAGATTTTGATCTTTACATTTATTATCTCGATTCAGGGTCTGCAACTAGTTATTCGGGGTATTACTTGTCTAGCGCAAACTATGGAAGCGGTACGGATGAGAACATTGAGTTTGAACCATCTTCTTCAGCTACTTATGCGGTTCTTGTAGTAAGATCGAGTGGATCTGGAACATATTATTTTGAAGTTAACCGTCCAGGTATTGACGCGGCAATCATTACAGTAATCGTGATAATTGTGGTTTTCGCAGTTCTAGCGCTCGCAATTGCAATATATAACCGGCTTCATCGTCCACCGACGGCACCACCTGGCGTGCAACGACCACCATCTATTCCTATAAGAGCACAGGTACGACCAGCGGAATCTAGTAGAGCTGTATCTCATTTAACTCAGACCATCCCACAAACACCGCCTTTTATTCGCTGCCTTTCTTGTGGATCTGCAAATCGTTCTCAAAGTATCTTTTGTCGAACCTGTGGGGCCGAGTTAGAAGTTCAGTAAGCATTCCGTTCTCCGAGACCTCTTAAGTGGTACGGCTCAGCTTTTCGAAAAAATATCAAAATGAAAAGATTTATCAAATAAGTTATCTCTAAGTATTCTTACTTGATTTTCAGAGCAGGAATGAAAATGGCATCTCAGGCAGAAATAATTAAAACGCTGAAAGAAATTGTGGGCGATCGGAATGCGTCCGCAAGTGAGGCAATCCGACAAGCGTATTCCCGCGATCAGAATTACATGTTTAATGAGCCCAAACAGCCGGATTATGTGGTGAGGGCGGATTCCAAGGAAAAGATTCAAAAATTATTACAATTTGCGAATGCGAATAAGATTCCCGTGGTACCATTGGCAGCGGGTGTGAATATTCGTGGCTTATGCATTCCAACTCGGGGAGGCATTTTATTAGACATGCGGCCCATGAATAAAATTAAAGAAATTAACCTGGAGATGATGACGATCACCATCGAGCCGGGCGTTACGGTAGGGCAATTGTCCGCATTTTGCAGAAAGAAAGGGGTCCGACCAGCCATTCCCGGTGCTCCGGCAACGGTAAGTGCCTTCGCCAATTATATGCTGCGGGGCGTTTATCATTCAAATCCCGAAGATGGGATGGACCATGTTCTGACGATGGAGATAATTCTACCGACAGGAGACGTGATCCGTACTGGCAGCGCGGCTATTTCTACCTCTTATGGGCCGTATTGTAGGTATTTTGGACCAGATCTAACCGGGCTCTTTATGGGTGTGCCTGGTGCATTTGGGGTCATTACTGAGATGACTGTAAAATTATATCCTCTTCCGGAGGACCAAAAATTTATCGTTTTTGGGTTTGATACATGGCAGCGCGCATGTGATTTCGCCATTGAACTAATGAATCGCGAAATCCCTACGCTCTTATGGCTCATCGATTGGCTGGCGGTGGGGGTCATCAGTGGATTTACGCGGCGGCAGATTATGAAAAAAGTTCCCAAAAAATCGCTCCCTGTCTGTTCTTTTCCTTTTCTGGTGGAAGGGTCTAAAGCGGATGTAGAAAATAAACTGCGCAAACTCGATAAGTTAATGGAAACTTTTCCACCGGATAAAGATTTGCGCGAGATCGATTTTATGAGTGCCATGAGCCCCGAAGAATTTCTGGGAGGGCGGAACGTCGCGGGAATGCTTCGCATGGGTTATTATTATGCCCTTGCCTTCTTCCATCCGATGAAGAATGGCTCAGAAATATTCAATTTATTCAAAGATATTGGGGAAAAACATGGGTTCGATCGAGATATTATTTCGTTTGTTTCGACACCGACCAAAACGGGTCCTCACAATTGGTCGGGTCAATTGACATATTCCGAAGGAGAACTGTTTGTTGATCAAACGGTCCCGGGGATAATCGAAAAACTACGCACTTTCAGTGAAGAAGCGATCCGGGAATTGCTAGATCGCAAATTGATTTATTCGTGGTTCCGCCCCTATGCTACAACCCTTGAACTTACTCTCGAACGGGCAGGTGAAACCGGTAATTTCCTGCGAAAGATCAAAAAACTCATTGATCCGAATGATATCATGAACCCCGGGAAATTCCTTTAAATTTTTTAACCTATCCAAAAAGCAAAAAAGAAAAAAAACAAATAACTATACAAAAATATAGAAATTTAAAAAATGACATAACTCAATACAAGGTGAAATGAATGGAAAGCGAGAAAGAAAAAAAAAGTCTTTTGGAATCAGTCATTGATAGTGTGCAAGAAGCGATAGATAAAGCCGTGGAATCGGTTAAAGATTTCTGGGATAATCTGTTAGGCAAGAAGAAAGAGGAAGGCGCAGAAGGCGAGGAAAAAACTGGAATCGCCAAAATCATCGATGATATTGCCAAATGGAATAAGGACCTCTGGGATAAAATCGTAGGACGCGAAGGCGAGGAAGGCGAAGGAAAAGGCGGATTTGATCTTGGGAAAACAATTCGAGATATCCGCAATCGAGTACGCGATTTCTTAGGCATGGAACCGTTACCCGAAGAAGAACCAAAACCATAATCGGAGTTTCCCTCTTTTTATATGTTCTTGAACTTTTCTCTCGCATTTTTTTTTCCCCTTATTATTGAGCAACACATTCAGAGGATGAGTTTGCATGGAAATTTTAGAAAAATACTCGAAAATTGTCTATTACTGTTCACATTGTCGATTGTGTACCATTGCCAATTATCATGAACTGAAAGATTGGGTGCCCATCTGTCCCAGCGGGAGTTA
This sequence comes from uncultured archaeon, assembly GCA_964353755.1. Lineage (GTDB taxonomy): Archaea > Asgardarchaeota > Lokiarchaeia > Helarchaeales > HEL-GB-A > CAYGYC01. The sequence continues at coordinate 12,348 of CAYGYC010000025.1, forward strand.
TTTCGGCTTTGAGAGTTATTTCGCGGTGGGGCGGATGGAATTAATCCGCGGGTTGCTAGAGGGGGATGTGAAACCCGATGCCGAGGATGTCCTGCAGATTGTTTTCGGCTGTCAAGTCTGCGGGGGTTGCTACATTCAATGCAAAGATTTTACCGCCTTAGGGGCTGTTCAAAATCAAGTGGAAACTTTTGAAGATTTGCGGACAGCATTAGTCGATTCAGGTATCGGCCCGATGCCTGCGCATCTTGAAATAAAAGAAGACATCCAAACCTATCAGAACCCCTACAAAAAACCGAATGAACAACGGTTTGATTGGCTAGCGGGGCGAAAGGTCTCAGAGAAGCAAGAACCAATTGTTTATTTCGCGGGCTGTACTGCCTCTTTTCGAGAGAAGGAAATCGCTCAGGCGACCGTGGATGTGTTCAATAAGTTAGGGGTAGAATTTTCCATATTAGGGAGCGAGGAATGGTGTTGTGGTTCGCCGTTATTGCGTAGTGGATTACGAAAAGATGCGATGGAAGTAATTGAACACAATTATCAAGCTATTTTAAAGTCAGGAGCAAAGACGGTCGTCACCAGTTGTGCCGGTTGTTATAAAACGCTCACCCAAGATTATCCATTACTGCTTGGCAAAGAAAAATTGGAATTTGAGGTGGTACATTCCTGCCAATTTTTCAAGGACCAAATACAGACGAAGGGAATTAAACTGAAACCACAGAAAATTACGATCACGTATCATGACCCCTGTCACCTCTCCCGGCACGCGTCGGTGCGCCAAGATCCCCGAAAACTAATTGAGATGATTCCGGGGATTACATTCATTGAATTCCAACGTAATAACAAAAATGCGTGGTGCTGTGGTGCAGGCGGAGGCGTTAAAAAAGCATTTCCTGAGTTCGCTCTTTGGACAGGAAAAGAGCGCATAGTAGAGGCGGATGCGATTGAAAATCTCAAGGCGATCGTTTCAACCTGTCCTTTCTGTAAACGCAATCTCAAAGATAGTGCCGATGCACTGGGACGGAAGTACCAGGTTATAGATCTTACCGAACTCCTCCTTAAATCGCTCTAATTCTTTTTCTTCTTCCATAAGTTGGCAATGTAGCTATTCCCTTTTTAGTCGTTCTGGGAATTTTACAGAGCTCATGCACCAATACGGTCCATAATTGTATTATTAGTTCTCTTTCTATGGAAACGGACAAGAATAGTAAAGATACCAATAGATAGGAAGAGCATTTCAAATCCTGGAATTCCCCCACCGGGGAAATCCATTGCGACATCTTCCATATTGGACGCGGATGTATTTCCGGCGCCATTCCCTGCTACAATGACATAATAATAACTGCCTTCACTTTCAACCGTATCTTGGTAAGAACTCGTAGAAACTACTGCAATGGGTGTTGATGCACCCACTATGATGACATTTATCGTATTTCGGTAAATATAGTATATCGTTGCCCCATCAACATCATCCCAGTCTAAATAAATGGAGCCGTCATCATCGGGATTTGGTGATATTGCGTTTAGGGTAGGGGCTTGCTTGGGGGGAATCAACAACTCATAGCTGGCAATGCCAAAGGATTCATTCACCTCAAAGGTAATACAAACTGTAAAGTTAGAGGAATACCATAATGGTGAGAGGTCAATGTTCGTTTGGTGCCATGGCGAATTATAGGTGAGATTACCAGTAAGATTAGCGCCTATTTGACTGGCTACGATGGTGTAGGATTTGATGGTGGGCACCACATTTGAATCATTAACAATACCGTGATACGAGCTGGTGGCAACGATATTCAGGATGTCTAATAGCCTACTTGAAGCATTATATTGAAAGACGGGTGGTGTGATCCCGATATAATGATAGACAGAGGCTATAGAGGAATTTTGAGTGACATTATCATAGGTATCTGCAAAAATTATCTGCACAAAATAATCTTTTTCGAGATAGCGACTGACATCAATTGTGGTGCTCCAATTCATCCCATTCCATATTAAAGTGCCCATATTTAGGGGAGTAGATTCGTTATAGGGATAAAGTAAATAGGTTTTTGTAAGGGTCTCCGCGTCATCTAAACTACCTTTCCCATCATAAGTGCTTATAGGAGCAACAATGATCTTAAATTCTTGAATTAATTCACCTGTATACTCCAATACAAGGCTAGATAAATCAATGGTATGTTGTACGGTGAAAACACTGGAGTTTGCCGTTGTAACGGTATCATTTGATTTGTCCTTGAAAAAGGCATTGATATAATAATTGCCTTCTGGAAGGGCGGATACGGGAACATCCGCATACCAGCTAAATCCATTATAGCCCATCGTTCCTGTTAATCCGGTAAAAGCTTGATTCGTGTCATTATAGATTGAATAATTATAGATTCGCATTCGTCCTTTGCCCACCGTCCCCCACACGCTATAGCTGCTTCCTATAGTGATATTTTGGAAATGAATCATTTGCGTGAGGTTCCCTTCGTAAGTCACCAGGGGAGTTGCGGTAGAAATTAGCACGTGATCAATGGTGAAAGTGGCTGAATAGCCAGTAACATTTCCATAACCCAAATAATCTGCAAAAAACACCAGAATCGAGTAATTTCCTTCAGCTAACACAGCAACGGGAATATTTATTGCTTCCCAGCGATAAGTACCCGTTGTATTTCCGAAGTCTAGAGTGCCATTAATGGAAGTCGCGTCTCCTGTGGCGTTCCGTATGATATAGGTATGCATGGAGGCTTCCAGGCCCGTGATATTTCCCAATCCGGTATAAGAGCTATTTACCGTATCAATCGTGAGGTTAATTTGTTGAATGGAGTTGCCCAGATACGCGACATTTATGCCGTGAATCTCTTCATAATGATCAATCGTGAATTTCGTGGCGACCGTGGATGCAAACGAGTTATTCCCGTAGGTGAGTCGATCTCCGAAGGTCACGTTAATGTAATAGGCCCCCTCCGGTAGAGAGGACACATCCACATTGAGGGCTTCCCATTCGTTGCTATTCCATGTTAAATTTGCCACTTGGCTAACACGATAAAAGGTGCCATTCAGAATCGAATACAAGTGGAAATAGGCATTGGTTCCATTGATTTCTTGGTATTCTGAGTTTAAGACCGTAATGTTCTCAATGTTAATGGTCTGTATAATTGAATTATACGAGACATCAATATCGCTAATAGTGGGCGGGGGAACATAATTGTAAAGGAAATGGAGAATATGCCGATCGCTTCGATAGGCGGAGATATCGATATAAGAATCGTTGTTGAAATCACCGGTTGCTAGCACATTCCCTCCGTTGGAAACAATTTGCGTTGAAAAGCCGGGCCAAGTACCCGGCGCGAGGGTATAATTGCTAAAGAAGAATTGGAAGAGATTAGGGGAGATCCCCATAACAAAATCGAGGTCACCATCCGCTTCGAAATCACCTATAGCTAAGCCCTGAGGCGAATTCGCCGCATAGCCAATTACTTGCTTGAGACAATTCGTAGTAATATTCAGCGTTAAAATGACTGCCCGGGAATTATTCACCACAATCGTATCATTAAACCCATCATTGTTAAAATCACCAACGATCGGATAATTAAATTCATCAAAGTTGGCGAATATATTTCCAATGATCCGACGATTAAAATTGGGAAAGCCAGGATTAGGAAACTCAGGGGATACGCCGAGACTACCATTCCCATATCCTATTAACAAATCGGCTTTAGGAGAGCCGTCCATATCAGCTAATCGCAAAGTTTTAATGGGACTCGATTCATCATAAAATTCACCAGGTGACGGAGTGCCCGACATTGTTCCATAGTCGCAGTAGAGCCTTCTAACCATTTCATCATAATAAACGTAATCCGTAATGCCATCACCATTGAGATCACTTACTAGATAACTAGAGACTCCATAAATGGATGCGCGATTAAACACCAGCGTAGGTAAAATAAAATTACAAAATCCATCATTGAAATAGACAGATCCATTAGCTGTGAAAGTTCCTGATTCATTCGTCATAATGAAATCGAGCCAAGGATCCCCATTAAAATGTCCTGCGGTAATGGATTTAATTTCCTCGCCCATTGGTGCGGAAAAGCTAGTAATTTGTTTCGGTGGTAATCGCGTATAATTCCCCGTGCCATCATTGAAATACAGGATAATTTTTCGGGTCCCATTATTAAAATTGATGCCGACCAGCATATCCAGATCGCCATCCCCATCATAATCCGCATAGGATACTACAGGAACTGGTGGAGGTTTGATTTTTGGCACCTGGATTGTGGTATTATACTTCCCGTAAGAGATTACATTGATTCGATAGAGCGGGGACCAGTAGGATTGGTTGATATGCTGCGGATAGGTAAAATTCTCATTCATAGAGCTATAAGTATATTGGATATGTATTCGGAAATAATAGATTCCGACCGAAGAGATGGTTATATCATCCGTAAATATACCGGGAGCTAATCCTCCTGACCTTAGAATAGTGGAATTAGAATGCCAAGGCGAGTTTAAAATGCAGGGACATATCGGGTCGTAATTCAGCATATAATGAATATTGGCGTGTTTGATGCCTATTATCTTCAAAATATATCCAGGGGCAGGGGCATTTGGAATATTTCGCCCATCGACATAGGGGTGAAGTACATAGTCCATTGCCCAAGTAATCGTGAAATTCTGCGGGTTTTGGATAATATCCTGCTGATCCACCACAATTGTGTAGTTGTAATGCATGATTTCGGCAGCGGGATAGACGGGAATTCCACTGCTATTCGAATAATAATCATAGGTTTTATTATCGCAAATAGCATGCACGCGGAATAAGACCCACATAAATTCGCGCACATTAAAGGTCACATTGACTTGAAACATATAGGAATGAGCACCTGATCCTGTCTGCTCGGGGGTCATCCAGCCTGAGATTACATTATGCACAATGACATATTTCTGGTAATCCAGCCCAAAGGTAGGGACGAGGGTGGGAACGAAGTTCGGGTCAGATTTGAAATGAATATCAGTGTGATTGACCGTCGTCACATTTCGAATAATCCAGGTGATGGTGATGGGAATGCCCGCAATGGCAAATTCATAGGGGTTTAAATTCGGATCGACATCCGTGGTAGGGTTTTCCCACGGAACTGTCACTTGAATATAGGGGAGAATTTCAAAGCTGAAGACTTGGCTCCAGTATTTTACTCCATTAAATGTTAAATTCAAAGCGAAATAATAGAGCCCCGTAATGGTGATGTTTCCATAAATCGTACCGCCGCTGGCGCTTTTCGTCAAGCGGATCATGGAGGCGATATTTTCCGTTTCTCCATACCAGAGATCAATGGGCGTGGTGGTCGGATTTAACCCCGTTAGGGTGTAATTTATGGCAAAGTAGGTGAATGCCGTGGCATTGTCAGGCCACTGTGTAGCACTAATGCGAGGCATAACTAAAATACTGATGGGCGAACTATACCCAACCCGTTGATCGCTATCGATAGAGAAATTCGCTTGGAAGTAATAGAGCCCAGCTTGTCCGATGCAAAATTTGTCCGAGTAATTAGTCTTAACTCCTAAATGGGAAACGGTACTACCAATGGGATTATCGACAACATTCGGATCGTCGTCCCAGAGAATTTGGGTTTTATCCACCGAGGTATTATAGCCAAAAACCCACCAATATAACTTGAACGATTCGGTGGCGGTCACATTCTTGGGGTAGGCGGGATTAATCTGTGAATAGGGGTCGATCTGGGTGGATCGAATCGGTGTTTTCGAATAATAGACATCGTTGATGCCGTTGACAGAGGCTAAGACGCGGATGTACCAAGTTCCCTTGGTGGAAATTGCGAGTTTTTGCTCAAAATTCTGCGTATACCCGTATCGTGAAACTGTTGAAAAGACATTTCGGGTGAAGGTAGCATTGCGGCTATACTCCAGATAGGTCCGATCAATATAATCGGCGCCTTTTATCGACCATTTCACTACAAATTCAAAGCTAGCATTGTTAGGAGAGGGCAATACTGTTATAGTAATGTTGGGCATGATCTTAATTGAAACTACTTCACTGTAATAATCATCGCCTTTTTTATCGATTTTGGAATGGGCAATTAAATAATATATCCCCACTTTATCAAATTTGATTTGAGCGGTATACGTACCAGCCCCACCACTCTGCGAAGGCGTTTCTTGCGCAGACCCAAACCTAGGATTGGGAGACGTGCTATACAAAATTTTGGTAGATTCAACTGAACTAGGACCAAAAATCTTCCATTTGAAGGTTACGAGGTCGCCCGCAGTTGCATTTTCAGGTGCTACGGTAAAATTAAGTGCCGGCTTTACCTTTATCGAATAGACCTTACTGTAAAAATTAAAGGGAGGCGTGGTTGATTTCAAATAGGCAGTAAAATACCAGGTCCCCGTCTGATTGAGAATAATCGTGGCATTATGTTCCGTGAATTGATTCACCGTTATGGCTTTATAGGGAGTGGAATAGGAATAGGTCCCTTTGGGATACGGATTTTGCCCATATTGTAATCGGGTTTGCCCGGTGGAAGAATTTTTGGTTTCCCATTTTATTGTAAAGGGAATTCCAGCGGTTACTTCTTCGGGAATTTCCGTAATTTTGGCAGGATTAAACCCTTCGGTAATCGGAATCGTCTCGTGAATGACTTCATTCACATTGGCTAATAGACTAGCAATGTCCGCGAGTTTAAAATCGTAGGTGAAGGTGAGGTAGCCAAGTTGAGCGTATAATTTTGCGGTAACACGGATTACCAAATCTAGGTCGATACTGTATTTTAAGTTTTGAATCCAGACATCTATGAGATCATCCTTTTGGGCAGTGGGCTTTGGATAGAGGTTGGCATAATTAATATCGCCTGGCTTATCCCAGCGCATTTGTCTTGAATCGAAGGAGCCTGCACCGCTGGCGGAAATATTCCCGGTCAGGACCCCTGTTCCTTTAAATAGGAAATCGATATCAACCGACCCCAGGTTCATTTCAATGACTTCAAAGAGTTTCCCATCAAGGGCCGTGCTGATCGTGATGAAGGGAGTCGTCTCCCATCCGCCAACAAAGCCATTGGTCGATTGCGCGATCTTCAACTTATTTAGATCATGAAATTCTAATTCCGCCGAGAGACTGATTGCCGCGACTCCAGCGGAGACCTCGGCTTCTAACAGAGGGAGATCTAATCCGGAGAGTTGACTCGTATTGAAATCATACCCGATTAATGAAATCCATTTATCTAAAAATGGGATTTTGAGTTCCAGATCATACCCTGCGGCAAGCGACCCGCCAAAAAGCCCGTCTTTGCCCCGCCCTCCATCCACGCTCGCATAATAATTGAAGGGGTGTCCGGCAATTTGGTCATTGGGCTTAAAATAAGAATAGAGCATTCCCTTTAAGAGAAAATCCAAAGAATAGCCCCAGTAGGCGGAAAGGCGAAGCGCACTCCGACCAAGAGGTACCTCCCACAGGTTACTACTCGAGGCAGCCCAATTCTGGTTAATCGATAGGGAGTAGCGCTTCGAGGGTAATACTTTCACCGTATCTAACGCTTGGGCAGGGGATTTCAAGAGAGGGACTGTAAAGAACGGAATCCACATTTCATCCTCAACGCTCCAGTGATAATCCCAATCAATATCAATATCATCAACAACGGTTGCGGCTACTTCGACCCATTCAAAGACCGTCTTGGTCACATAGTTGCAAACTTCTCCAATCGGCCAGGGTAGCCAGTCGCAGACCTTCTCAGTCACCGTTTTTGCCTGCTCAATATATTTCGTCGGGGTCGGGATATCCAATTTGAAGCCGGCATCTAAATGCCCGTCCCAGGAGAGTAGAATGCCGGGTTCGACGGAATATTTAAATTCATGGGCGAGGATTTCAACAACTTTCCCTGCAGCAGTCGCAGGAACACGAATATCAATGGACTTCAGGTTCTCTTTTCCTTTATCATAATACTTCAAATTAAGGCTCGATTTATCCCCATCGAATTTGGCATTGGCATCTCCTGTTACCTCCAGAAGACTTTCTAATAGCCCTTTTATTTGAAATTGAATGTATGCCCCGGCGCCGACATCAAAATAAAATTCGCACACATCCCCTAATTTAAAACTTAAATCGCCCGGAAGTTCTAAAGAAAGCCCAATTTTCGGAGAACTGTAGAGATCACCGATTGGGGTCAGTAAATCCGCCTCTAATAGCGCGCCTAAATCTAATTTTGGAGCTATATGAAAGGGTAAAGACCATTCTTTCCGCCACTCGCTGCTCCAATCCACAATGGTATAGCCGGCTAATTCAAGATAGGCGTCAAAATCCGCCCAAAGCTCCAAAAAAGGTTCTATGGAGATATCAGCCCACAGGCTAAATGTCTCCGGATCGGGTTCCACATAAGAGCAATAGGTAAATTTTTCCCCGGGAGCCACGGCCATATCATTAGCCCAGTGGTAATAGTCTACCCCAAACTCATACCCAAACGTAATATCATAGCGGAAACCAATTCGCAGCCCTAGCTCCCCATGCCCTTCTACCGCTGCCAGCTTTCCCGGAAGCGCCCCTTTTAAATCCTTTTTAATCGAAAATTCGATGGCATACTCATCCTCATCCCCTATACTCCCCGTAAAATCAACATCCGTTTTTAACCAGGATTGCTGGGGGGATTGATTCACGCCATAGCTAGGTGGGGCATCCGTGTACGTTTCATGCGGCTTCTCAAAATTAACATCTGAAAAAGCTGCATTCACCGTGAAAGGTTGAATAGAAACGCATGGCATCACCATAAAAATTACAATAATTAACAAACCTGCCATTTTTTTATTCATTAAAACCACCCAGTGCTGAAATCGAAAATTTACCCAATTTTATCGAAGCTAAAATACTCAATGATATTAATTAGACTGATCATTTTATCTGTAAAAATATATTGAAAAGCAACCTCTCACAAAGAATAAGATAACATATTATTACAAGGGAGATCCATGACGATAAAAAAAGAGAGAAAGCAACCCCCATTATGGGTATTTATCATTATCTTTTTTACCTTATTCTCCTTAATTTCTATCGGTTTAACGTTACTTTTCAAACTGCCATGGGATCTTCCGATTCCGTTCCCATGGGGGTTACTTATTGGGTTAGTGCTCTTAGGATTTGGGTTTTTCATTCTTATCAGTGCGCTTAAAGCCCTCACCATTCGACGCGCCTTTGGGAAAGAGATATACAAAACCAAAGCGGAAAGCGGATTAATTACCACTAGAATCTATGCGCATACCAGAAATCCTCTATATCTGGGAGTGATTATTCTCCTTTTTGGATGGGCTTTCGTGTTTCTATTTACCTTTCTTTTTATTATGACCGGGCTTTTCATACTCTTATTTGTTTTTGTTGCAAAATGGGAAGAAAAAGAATTATATGAACGGTTTGGTGAAGAATATCAAAAATATAAAAACCAAGTCCCCTTTTTTATACCTTCTATAAAAAAACGAGTAAATTAAGTATCATAAAAAAGATTTGAGAAATGTACATGAGAATTACTTCATATTTCTCAATAACCTCTAGTTGCAAAAACTTGCTCATTTATTTCCACTAATAGAAATAATAAACCTCTTTTTATACCCTTATTCTGCTTATTCTTTTTCATATTTAATATGTTCAGGAATTAAATTCAATATTTGTTGAATGGAATATTGTTTTGATTCAAATATTTTATCTTTATGATGGAAATGATGCGGAAAGGATGCCATTTTGGGATAATGAGGTGCATTATCCCATCGTACAATTAGTTCTTTTTGGGGATCCATTACTTGATATCTATACTTTATCACGCCCATATTAATTGAATAATACTCGAAAATTAAAAGAGAATAGTGATTTAATAAATCAACATCAATTTGAATAAACCCTTCTATATCGCCAATCCTTTCTCTTATAATTTTAAAATCCAATACCAATGGATCAATTTCTAAAATTTTTATTAAAGATTCGAAGTACGCTTTAATTGCGGGCTAATAAATTTTTATAAAACTTCCCTCAAAATACTCTCTTCATTTTTTAGTTTCTCATAAAGTTTGAGAGAGCCTTCCCAAACAAAATAATCCTGATGATCTCCTAATTCGCCACTATTGAATTTTTGAAGAAATTCCTTATCATTAATCTTATATTTATCTCTATAATAGGTCAGATCCTTTTCTATTGAGATTAGTTCTTCTTTGATTGCCATTAACCTTCCTTTTATAAGGTTTAAAATCCCTCTCGTTATTTGGTCTTTTGGATAGGTCGTCT
>CAYGYC010000026.1:0-22556 GCA_964353755.1 uncultured archaeon
TCTCCCACTTCAAATCCCTTAACAAGTTTCCCCTTTTCTGCAATGATACCATAATTCTCATGCCCAAAGGTAAAGGGCGAACTCGTCCACGGGGTTAGTGATGGAGAATCATGAAGAAAAATGGTATTGAGTTCGCTTCCGCAAAACCCTGAAAGTTTCGTCTGGATTTTCACCCACTCTTCAGAGGGGGCTTTGGCTAATTGCGGTTCGGGCACCTCGGCATATTTAACCATCGATAAGGGCCCATAATAAACGGATTTCGAAAGTTTCCCGAATAATTTGCACATAATATATCGCGGAACGCTTACTTTAAACTGAACTGCTTTCATCGTCCCAACTCCTAAATCTAATAGACTCCCGAGTTGAGTTTCCTATATAAGGGTTTTAGCAGTTTATGAATGGACAGAAAACCGTGATACAGGGTCTCGTATATCTCGCGATTGGCGTCATTAGGGGTATAACGAGCCTTTATGGGAATTTTGGGTTTGAATTCGCGAAAACTGCTTAAAGTACCGATACTAGTGCCCGCAATTAAGGCGGCTCCAATCGTGCCCGCCGCCATAGGATTCGCCATCTGAATGATTTCTTTCCCTAACACATCCGCCATGATCTGACACCAAACTTTACTCATTGCCCCACCACCGATGTATCGAATTTCGTTAATTTTGCCGCCATTGCGCTCCACAAGCGGTTCTACGCCCGCATCGAGTGCCCACCGCGCATTGTAACTGACGCCCTCGAGGACCGCCCGAATGATATCATAGCGCGTGTTTCCAATACTCAGATTAACGAAACCGCCTCGTAATCGGGGCTCAGTTTCAGGACAACTCTCCCCGAATATCCACGGGGTAAAAATTAACTTGTTAGAACCTGCTGGGGCTTTTTCGGCCAGCGCATCGAGATCCGCATACGTTTCTTTCCGCTCCACGGTATCGCGGAGCCATTTCAGACAGGCACCCATGTTTTTCTGTTCGGCAATCAATTGGTAGGGAATCTCCGGATTGGGGGAGGGAACGGCTGCCGTGACCGCTGATATTTTGCGTAAATGCTTTGAAACGGGCGCCATCAACCACCCACTTGATCCGATATACAAATGAACATCATTCTCCTCGACCGCCCCAGATCCCGCTAGGGCTGCCGAGGCATCCCCACACCCGCATACTACCGGAATTCCGGGTTTTAAATCCATCTCTTTTGCCGCTTCCGGAGTTAATTCCCCTACAATTTCTGTACATTTCTTAATTTCATTCAATTTATCAAGATCCAGCTTACCATAAGACGCGATTTTCTCGGACCATTTAAACGTGCGGATATCCATCATGAAAGTCACGCCGGCAAAATCCACCGGGGTGATATACAGTCCTGTCGATTTTAAAAGCAACCAATCAATAGAGTCTAAAAATTTGTAGGTGTCTGCATAGATATTCGGACGCTCCTCCTTGACCCAAAGGATTTTCGAGTACATATCGCGGGTCATCGGACCTGCGCCAGTGATTTTAAGAAAGTTCCAGACCCGACGGATATGTTTTAGGATAGCCCAAGTAGTTCTAACATCCCAAAGTTTAAGTGTTTGTTTGGCAGCGCGTGTATCCATCCAGATCATGCAGTTCATCAAGGGCTTGCCAGTCTTATCGACCGGCATACACCCCAGCATCTGCGACGAATGAATGATCGCTCGAATTTGGTCAGAAGTGACCCCGGTTTTTTTAACGATCGCGGCGACATTTTCGATAATGGCCTTCCACCAAACTTGGGGATCTTGCTCCGCATAATTCTCTTGCGGAAGTATCAGGTTATACTCCGTTTCTTCATGAGCGATGATTTTAATTGGCTCACTCTTTTCGCCCAACTCTACCAGGCTCGTAATCGTCCCGGATGTGCCCACATCGTGGGCTAATATATAATCTTTTGCCATATTCATTAGCTCCTTTTCTTAGGTATTTTATTGTTATTGTGTGATGGAATATATTTTAACCTTGAAGATTTCGATACTAATAAAAATGGAATTCATTCCTTAAACTTTTTAAATTAATACAAATATATTATTTAGACATGACAAAATATAAATATAGACCGAAGACCGCGTTGTTCGTTACTTTTTTCATGATTTGCCTAACTATTGGTTTAATCCTACACATAAATACTCCAAATAATACAACTATTCCGAGTGACAATGAAGCTTCTCCGCTAACACCAATGTATTCAACAAACCCACTTGCTCCTTTTGAGTTGCATGATAGTACTTCCTACTATGAATACTATGATTACTCAACGACTAATTATTATTATAACTGTTCTATGTTTAACGGTATCTACTACCTCTTCTGGTTATATACCTGCTCTTCCTCTGATAATTTTGATTTGTACTTATATTCCACTTCAATCTATACCGGCTTACTCGGATTTTCAAATAGCAGCAACCAACTTGATTGGATAGTTTATCGTTCTAACTCTGGTGCATATAGGTATCCGAAATCTTTTACATCCACTGGTATTGGAGATGCTTATATATGTTGCAAAGGCGGTCCTTGGCCAAGTATTAACATTACATATTCGGTCTCCTTAGCCAACACCTACGGTGCTGACCTTTATGAAATATCTCTATCCAGTTCCACTAACTATACAGTATTCTTAGACGTGCCTTCTGGAGTTGATTTCGATTTATACGTTTTTAGGCTCTCCACCGGATCCTGTACTCAACTGGATGTACATTCCAGTGCATCTAACATAACGGGGCAATATGAACGCATAGTTTTCAACCCACTCTATACCGATGTATACGCGATTGTTATTACTCGGAGTTCAGGGGAAGGATCCGCTGATCTGACTGTCTATGACTATATTTACGTTCCACCTAGCCCTCCAAACCATCCAGGTTCTATTCCCACCTTCGAACTATTTCCGGCTTTATTAACATTAGGTGCCATTCTTTTCTTATATTTAACCATGTCCAAAAAGAACAATCCTTTATTTTAATCTCTTTTTATTTTTTTTAGCATTGAAATTCTAATACCTATTATTCACTTCGCTAATTTTCCATCTGAAAAGTCCTTGAAATAAGCAGAACTATTGAAAATCGGGTCATTTGAAAAATATTTGGAAGTTGTGAATTTATCGCCTTTAAATACTCAATTACAAGGGATTTCCCATAGAAAAAGTTTTATTCCAGTTCAAGCCTCATTCAAAACTTTTTAAATCTTAACACCTATATATTTACACGTGACAAAAACAATTTCACTTTCAGAGAAAGCGTATAACCTTCTTAAACGAATCAAAAGCAAAAAAGAAAGTTTCTCTGATGTAATTATAAGAATTATCGGTAAAAAAGGGGGATTATCCGAAATTCTTGACCTATATCCCGAACTTAAAGAAGAAAATGAATTAGAAACCGTTATAGATGAATTTGAAAAAGAGTTTGATTATTATGAACCCACGAATTGAAGAGCTCCTTACGCAATTAACCCTTGAGGAAAAATTTTCGTTACTGGCAGGAAAGACCCCTTTTACCACGCGTCCCATCCCCCGAGTAGGGATCCCGGAGTTTGGGATGACGGATGGTCCGCATGGAGTAGGCAAGCATTCGGGAAATAAAACGAAAAATACCTATTTCCCTGCGGCGATTGGGTTAGCCGCTACCTGGAACCCGGATTTAGCCTACCAATACGGGATAGCTTTGGCTCAGGAAGTCCGGGCTGTGGGGCGCCATGCTCTTTTAGCACCTGGCTTGAATATTTGCCGGACGCCGCTCAACGGGCGCACTTTCGAGTATCTTTCGGAAGATCCGTTTCTCAATTCACAGCTCGCCATCCGGCTTGTGCAGGGAATCCAATCCCAACGTATTGCCGCATGTGTGAAGCATTTTTGCTGCAACAACTCGGAAATAGCCCGCTATTTTAGTAATTCGGTTGTTGCGGAACGAACCCTGGAAGAGATCTATTTTCCCACTTTTAGAAGTGCCGTACAAGAAGGAAAAGCCCTCATGATCATGGGCGCCTATAACCAGATGAATGGGAAATATGTCTATGAAAACCCAACGCTATTGCGGGATAAAGTGTGTAAGGAGTGGGGATTTGAAACTGCTATTATCTCGGATTGGGGCGCCACACATGCTCTGCGCGATCCGGCTACAAGTCTTAAAGCAAAATTGTGCTTGGAGATGCCCAGCGCCATTGTCTATAAGCCGGAGGCCCTCAGACAAGCCTTTGAACAACAACAATTTTCTATAACCGACCTAGATGATTGTATACGCCGGTTGCTCCGCGTTATGTTCGCGGTCGGATTGTTTGATTCAGCCGACAAAGTGCCAGTCGGATCGCGAAATACGCCCGAACACTACGACCTGGCCCGAAAAATTGCAGAAGAAAGTTTTGTCTTATTGAAAAATGCCAGTCACATCCTCCCGATTGATCTCACCCGCGTAAAGACTATTTGTCTTACCGGGAATCTGGTCAATTATCATTTCACATCCCTGCAGTGGGGCGGAAGTTCGGCAGTGGCCCCGCTTACTTATTCCACAGTGAAGGGTGCGCTGCAGCAGAAACTCCAAGGGAAAGTGCAGTTCATTAACGATCCAAAAAAAGCCGATTTGACCATTATCGTAACCGGATGGACCCATCGCTTTTTTAATGATAGTGAGGGACAAGATCGGCACTCACTCGCGTTAAAACCCAAATTGGCGCAGTCGATCATGCGCCTTGCCCAGCAAAACCCTAATACAGTGGTCGTTCTTTTTGGTGGTAGTGCATGCCTCATGGACCCTTGGCTCGACCAGATTGCGGGGTTATTATGCGTTTGGCAACCGCACCAAGAAGGCGGGAATGCTTTTGCCAATATACTATGCGGGGATGTAAGCCCCTCAGGGAAATTGCCCATTACTTTTCCCCGCCGGCTAGAAGATACGCCGGTCCATTCTCCAAAATATCCATCTGGTCGAACCTATCCCGCACTTCGGGTTGGTTACCTGAAAACCATTCAATACGAAATGTGGTATCCGCGTCACCCTCCTAAATATCTATCACCCATCGATATTCACTATGATGAAGGCATTTACGTGGGATATAGGCATTATGATAAAGAACACCTCACCCCTCTCTTCCCCTTCGGATTCGGGCTCTCCTATTCAACCTTCTCCCTTCGCAATGTAGCCGTTAATAAGCAACAGGTAACTCCCGATGATGTACTCACGCTCTCCGTTGACCTCACCAATACCGGCACCGCTCCGGGATCCGAAGTCGTCCAAGTCTATTTCCATGACCAGGAATCCCAGCTCGATCGCCCCGACCTCGCGCTCTGCGGCTTCAAAAAAATTCTTCTGCCCGCCGCAGCAACGACTACGGT
Source organism: uncultured archaeon (assembly GCA_964353755.1). GTDB lineage: Archaea > Asgardarchaeota > Lokiarchaeia > Helarchaeales > HEL-GB-A > CAYGYC01. The sequence goes on from CAYGYC010000026.1 coordinate 5,338, forward strand.
GCACATCCCTATCCGGATTAAAGACTTACGCTACTATGATCCACAGGTCCATCAGTGGGTCTTAGAGCCCGGTGCCCTCGACCTGCGGGTTGGCACCTTTTCCCGTAGCCTGCCCTTGAAAACGGTCATTCAAGTGGAATAATACTACCGATTATAGCATGCCAACGGCGAGACCCAGCTTTGACAACTCGGGTGATGTGAATTTAATCACAACATCAACAATAGCAGGGAGTTTTGAATCCTTTGCGCGTTCCAGAGCGCCCCGAATTTCGTTAGGCTCTGTCACTCGTTCGCCATAACATCCAAATCCTTTGGAAATGTCTGCAAAATTTGTATCTGAAAAATCCACGTCGATATATCGTTTTTTAAAACCCCCATATTTCTGCCCTGATTTAATCATGCCCCAGGCACTATTATTGGCAACCACACAAATGAATGGAAGTTTATATCGTTTGGCAGTTTCCAGATCTTGAATGTTAATGATGATAGATCCATCACCGCTAATGGTAACCACTTGACGGTCTGGAGCCGCCAGTTTCGCGCCAATGGCATAGGGAATGGAAACGCCTAAGTGACCCATGCCGGCAGAGTTTAAAAGCTTCCGAGGTTTATAGGTTTGCAGTTGCTCCAACGCAAAGAGTGTAATATCGCCCCCATCAACGATTACAATGGCATTATCGTCCATAAATTCTGTCACTTCATGAACCAACCGTTGGGGTGCTATCGGAACTTCATCGGACTGCATTAATTTTTGCATGCCAGCCCAATACTTATCCCGGGCCTCTTTCAGTGATTTTATCCACGCGCTATCGGCTTCAACCTTTGACTTTTGTTGTTTTACCAGAGTTAACATCTGTTGGAGCACAAGCTTGCAATCTCCGACAATTCCCAATTCGACATGGCGATTCTTGCCTATTTCGGATGCATCTATATCGTTTTGGATGACTGGCAATGTAGATCGCCATATAGGTTCCCTGCCAAAAAGGAGGTCCGTTCCAAAGCGCGCCCCAAGAGTAATAACCAGATCTGTTTCTACAATTGCTTTCTGCGTATTAGAGGTGAGTATACCAGGTCCTCCAACATAGCTCAATGTCCCCTTGATGATAGCAGAACTGCCTAATATTGTAGTAATTAACGGAATCTTTAAATAATCAACAAACTCGCGAAGTTCTTGCTCAGCTTTAGCAGAAACCACGCCCCCACCCGCAATAATTAACGGTTTTTCGGCTTTCAATAACATATCCACTGCACGTTTAATTAATTCCGGATCGCCGGGCGGTTTAGACATAGGGCGATAATGGGCAGGTTCCGGGCAAGGAATTTCCTTTTCAATTTTATTATATAAGATATCCGCCGGAATGTCAATATGTACGGGGCGAGGGCGTCCGGAATACGCCTCTCGAAATGCTTTTTGAATGTAATCGATAATCTTTTCTGTTTTAAGAATCTGCTTTTGGTATTTTACTACAGGTTTATAAATTGCAATTTGATCTAAGTCCCCCTGGAGGAACCCGGTATCCATTTGATCAATAGTCACTTGCGGGGTGATAACCAGGACGGGAATACTATCAGACCAGGCTGCAGCAACGCCCGGGAGCATGTGGGTGGCACCAGGACCTACAGTCCCCATGCATACCCCAATAGTACCCGTGACCCTGGCCCAGGCATCCGCAGCATGCGCTGCCGCCTGTTCATGCCGAAACATAATGGTATCGATCCCTTCTTCACGACCCCATTGATAAATAGCATCATAGATCGTTAATAGCTGCCCGCCAGGGACGCCAAAAATGAATCGGACATTCTCATTCACCAGTGCCTTAACTACTAAATCTCCACCAGTTAGGATTTTTTTCTTTTCCGCCATTTTATCCATCTCATGATGTTCATTTATAGTCTAATCGGATTTATAATTTCAATTTCCTTAACTTTTTTGAAATCTAGTTCATTATCGGTATAAATTTTAAAGATATTATTTTCGAGCATTGATGCAATAATGACTGCATCATTAGTTCGAATGTTAAATTTTTCTGCTAAAGAAAATCCATGTAGAATGGTATCTTTGGATATATTAAAGTAGATCATTCTTTTTGATTTAAATAAAGTTCCTACTCGATAGCCAGCTTCTTTTGTATTTATTAATTTAGCAAGTTTATAATGAGTTTCTAAGGCAATTATCGTATTAAAACATAAGTTTAATGTGCCCTTAAGACCCATTTCTACTATGCTTATAGCACGTTCATATTCAGGGAAATTCTTTACGTTGGCAAACACCAAAATGTCAGAATCAATAAAGTTTAACTCGACCATTGTTGATCTTCCATTTTTTCTAAGTCCTTGCTTTCAATTTTTTTGGGGAGAATTGCGGGATTATGAATAGCTATCCATAAGGGATCTGAAGTAAAATCGAATTCTTCATCGTGAATTATTCGAATTTTTATTGCATTTTTATCTTCCATTTCGAATAGTAAGGGCGTTGATTCATTTATGTTCAATTTTTCTCTAAACTCTTTTGGAATCACCAATCGTCCTTTCTTATCAATTTTTACCATAATCATAAAAGTCCCACTAATTTATTCCATTATCCACTAAAAAATCCCACTGAGGGACTTAAAAATTTTTGTTATTTTTCAAATATAGGTGCTGGAATATATCACATTCTCGAAAGCCCGAGTTTAGATATGTCATGAGTCGTGAATTTAGTAATGATATCGAGAACCGCAGGCTGATTGGAATTCTTAGCTCGATTGAGTGCTGGTTTAATCTCCTTGGGATCGGTCACACGCTCGCCATAGCACCCGAAAGATTTCGCAATCTCCGCGAAATTCGTGTCCGGCAATGTCGTGTCAATATAATGACGATGAAAGAAATACTTTTGACCGGATTTGATTTGCCCCCAGGCCCGATTATTGGAAACGACGCAAATAAAGGGTAAATTCAAACGTTTGGCGGTTTCCAATTCCTGAATGTTCATCATTATGCTCCCATCGCCACTTATGGTGCAGACTTGGCGATCGGGTGCCGCTAGTTTCGCGCCAATGGCGTAGGGCAAGCTCGTGCCCAAATGACCCATACCAACGCTCTGGAGCAACTTTCGGGGGCGATTCATTTGAACTTGTTCCAGCGAATAAAGGGAAATATCTCCACCATCGATGATTAGAATTGCATCTTCGTCCAACCATTGATCAACCTCGTGAACTAATCGTTCTTGGCGAATCGGAATTTCATCCGAATTCATGAACTGTTCTTTGCCCTTCCAAAAGGTCTTACGCGATTCCTTTAACCCTCGCAACCAATCGCCTTCCTGTTTAGGGGGAATGTTTTGTTGCTTCACTAATTCGAGCAGTTGTTGGAGAGCTAAGCGACAATCTCCGAGAATACCCAACGAGATAGGGCGGTTCTTTCCGATCTCGCCGGCATCAATATCCACTTGGATAATATTTTTTTGTTCAGGCCAAGCCGGAGGTTTCCCATACCCCAACGAGATGGCGAAGCGCGTGCCAAAGGCTACAATTAAATCACTCTCCTGAATAGCTCGTATAGTTTGGGAGGCAAATATACCTAAGCCAATGTAAGTAGAATTCCCTTTGAGGATGGCGGAACTGCCATTCACAGTAGCAATAATAGGAATTTTGAGATGTTCAGCAAATTCATAAAATACTCTTTCTGCTTTTGCATGGACGACCCCACCACCGGCGATAAGAAGCGGTTTTTCAGCATTCAGTAGCGCGCTGAGGACTTGATTCAATAGCGCCGGATCTGGGGCAGGATTATTCAGGGGGCGGTATTCACACGGCTCGCGGCACACAATTTCTTCATCCACCGTTTTGCCCAAGACATCGGCGGGGATATCGAGATGCACGGGTCTGGGACGACCTAAAAGGGCTTCTCGAAACGCTTTCTGAACATATTCCGGAATGCGCTCCGTTTTAGTGATTTGTTTTTGAAACTTCACGATGGGATGAAAGAGGGCGAGTTGGTCTAGATCCCCTTGAAGCGCCCCGATATCAACTTGACGGCTAATCACTTGTGGAGTAATGACTAGAAGGGGTATACTATCCGCATAGGCGGCGCCAACGCCAGGCACGAGATTCAATGCTCCTGGTCCCACGGTTCCCATACAAACGCCGATAGTACCCGTAACCCTTGCCCAGGCATCCGCAGCATGGGCTGCCGCCTGTTCATGGCGCATCATAATCGTATCAATCCCCTGTTCACGCCCCCATCGATAAATCGCATCATAAATAGGGAGTAATTGACCACCGGGAATTCCAAAGATAAATCTCACATTTTCATTGACGAGCGCTTTAACTAGCAGATCGCCACCAGTCATTTGTTGCTTCTTCTCTTCGGTCATTTTTGCAACCTCACTTATTCAGCTTGAACCTCGAACTAGATATATAATTCATTGATTGCAGTTATCATGTCTTCAAACTTATTGATTACTTTATCGAATTATATGTGTATTTATAGAATCATTTTCAGAAACAATGTAGCAATTTTTAAGTTTAAATTAAAGTTTTTAAACAGATTTTAAAATATCACTGTGAATGAAAATATCTAAATAAATTTAATTTCTTCCAAAAAATCACCAGAGTTCATCTCAAATTTACTAACTTATTAAAAATTACTCCCTTTTATTTTCCTATTTTTATAATTTTAGATCTTTTTTATATTCTGAGGCGTTCGTAATGAGTGCGAACTTAAAAGTCTCAGATAATTCTTTCAAAGTCTTTTTGTGCATTTGTGTATATTGACCTTACTGATCTTTTTAGAAAATTTAATTTTATTTGAAGATTATATTAACAAACTGGGAATCTAAACTATGATTTTTTAAGAGAGGATTCCTAGTACTGTAGCGCGATGAGGTGTTCCGTTGCTGATCCTATACAAAGATGAGATAATAAGAAAATTTGAAATTTGAAAGCGCTGATGACCCGTTTTTGAAAAGTATCAAAGAAGAAGGGAAAGTAATTTGGAAAAGAAAGATGATGCAATAGTATTAACTAAGCAATTATTATCACGCGCTGAAGAAAAGCTAAATAGCGCCCACATTCTGTTAGAGAATTTTACCGAAACTATTTTATTAATTCATAAAAAATACCTTAGATTTTTCGACGAGTAATCCAGAAGATTGAATAATTATCTCTTATTTTCCCTTTTTTTCAAGTTTCTTAAGTGTAGATTTCACTTTCTCGAGTCCCACGGCTTCGATCACATTCTCGAGTCCTACGGCTTCGATCACATTCTCGAGTCCCACGGCTTCGATCACTTTGGCGGTTCCTAATTCTTCCACAGCACTCCTGATATTCTTCTGAATTTCTTCAAAGGATATTTGCTCTTCTACTACCAACTTTTTCATCTCTTGAGGATATAAAAGATACGCTATACTTAAATATTTTTGCAAAGACTTCTCGTGGATGATTTTCTTCAGCGCTAGAACTAACCTTTTTTTGGAAGAAAATAATAAAAAGGGCATATTGTCAAGTTTGATTTCCAATTGATCGATAACGAGGATATAGATTGGGAAATAGAATTTAAACAAATATACCCCCTCTTCTTCTTGAATTAAATTTAATTCGGTGAAATATCTCGGCATATTAGGGACAATATACCATCCCGTTATCTTTTTCATTTCAAGCACCCCAAAACCCTTATTCTCACAATATAACCCAATGTAGCCGATTAATTTAGAAAGATCGGATTTTGCTATTGTATCTCGGGCACTCTTAAATTCAAGAATATTAATATCGCTTAGGCGTTCTATAAATGGTCGTAAAACAGGAATTTTAGGCGCCTGATCAGGACGTAGGATTACCAGATCAATACTTAAAGGTAATTTGCCTACTGGAACATTACTTTGTACCTCAAATCCAGATAATTCTTGTTTCAGAATTTGTTTAAATAGCGTATCCCAAGCCATATTTAAGCCTATTTTGATATATTTTTAAAGTCTTAAGATGGTTGATATTTAATACTGGACTATTTTAATTTATACATTTTTATGATGGCTATTTTCGTAAAAAATTTCGTAAAAGGGTTTCTATACCAGCCAATCTTTTGAGCCATCCTTTAGGCATTTAATTGATCTATTGCCGTAAGGATATCTTCAAATTTATCGACTTGTTTATCGGGCTTGATTTTTAAATGGGCATGGTGTTGGAGGTATTCGTAACCGCGGTAGGCATGAATGGTCCGCATTCCTAATTCACGGGCGGGTTTAATATCGGCATGGATATCATCACCGACCATCGCCAGCTCATCAAATGTCGTGTTCATTGCTTCTTTAAATTGGAGAAAGGCAGAGGCACGAGGCTTTCTGGCTTTGGTAAAAATAAAAGTAAAAAAATCCTCCATCTTCTGTAAGGTCAAAATTTGATGGGTCACGTATTCCGAGGCGTTCGTAATAAGTGCCAGCTTATAATTTTTTGTTAGTTCTTCTAAGGTATTTTGGGCATTTAAAGCCGGTTTCCAAGCAGGAATTTCAACAGAATGATAAAGTTTCACGCAGTTCTCGAAATTTTCAGGATCTAGCGTAATATTACTTTTCGCAAACGTATCTTTCAGGGTTTCCTCAGTAAAATACTGCTGATCTTCGGTAATGGTTATAGCAAAATAGCGATTTCGAATTCGTCTAAGCGTGCGCTTCAATTTATCCGGTTCAAAGGTAATACCTAAATCCGTTAGATACGCCATAACTTTAATAAAACCCGCATCAAATAAGCGAAACCATCGTTCTAGTGTAAAATCTTCCAAATAGACGATGGTGAATTGAAGATCGAATCCAATCCCTTTAATCATTGTTATACAAGCCCAAATTGTCCATAATATGTATTAAATGTGATGACCACTTGTGAGTAACGATAAAAAGAGGGCTATTAAAATGTGCCCATTTAAGGGAAGGCTATTCATAATCAATAAAAAATCCTATTTATGGGTTAATAGATAAAAAGGGTTTTTACGCTCATCAACGCTTATAGAACCCATATTTCATGACAGAATCTTTCAGTGCTCTCAAGTTAGATGCAGGGATATTATCAGGTAATTCACAAGAGGGGCAGAGCATGTAGCCACCGCTTTCTTTACACCCTTCGATTTGTTTACGGCAATACGCCTCTACATCGTGGGCTGTCCCATAGGCAGTGATTTGAGGCGAAATATTGCCCATCACGCAGGCTCTATCGCCAAGAATCTCCTTGGCTTTAAAAATGTCTGTGAGGTCAAGATGGAACATCGTTTTTCCTTTGGGGAACTCGGTAAAGAAGTCCAGAACATCAGTATAATCATTATCTAAATGAAACTGAACGATACACCCCTTTTTAATGATGTAATCGGCAATTCGTTTAATATGGGGCCAGAAGAGTTCAAATCGTTTGCGTCCAACGAAATTAGTGGCAATTCGCGAAAATCCATAAAGAACCATAGTGGTGCGTTTATTTTTTAGAGTACTTAACTGAATATCTAATACTTTCAACATCTCTTTTTCGGTGCTTTCACACGCCATGAGGATGGTATCTGGAATTTTAATCACATCAATTAAAAAGTGATCTACACTTCTTAAAAAGGATATAATATCAACGGGCGGCTCAATAAATGCCTCCGCAAGCGTTAAGACATCCATTTCTTGCAGCCATTTCTCCACACCCAGATTAGCCTGCTGTCCATAATATTTCAGAAATTCTTTCTGCAATTCCGGTCGTTTTTTAAACGCGGCAAAACCTTTCTCAATCAAAAGAGTATAATCGCTCCGTTTCATGAGTTCTTTTTCATGCATCTGCTCGGGCACATTACCTTTGGGGAGGGTCCAATCGAAATAAAACATGCTATGCGAGCCCGGAAAAGGTAAATAATAAATCAGTATAGGGGAGCAGCCGGAGTAAAGATCAAAGCCCCCAAACATCTCCCAAACCGTTTTAACTGCTTCAAACGATTTCGGAATATTAAAAAAATATTCCTCTAATGTCATTCCTGTTAATAAAGCGGGTGTTCCGTGAAAGACCGGTACAAAGGGGATGCGGTCGGGCTCCTTAAGCGCCAAAACCGTCTCTACCCTTTCCCTGGATGTCATTGTTTCCGCTTCATGCATTTTCAGGGGCATTAACTCACCATACTTTTTACATCCTACTAATTACATAATTTATCTTCAATTCTAAAGTATATTTTTTTGTAGAAAAACATTTTATTAACCGAACATCAGATCCTAAATTCAGATTATTAAAAAATAAGGTGAATGGAAAATGCAAGTAGGATTTCTCGAGTGGCTAATTAACGGCGGTCTCGTCATTTTCAGTCTTATTGCAGCAGGTCTTTTTATCGTTCAAGCAATATTCACTTTCATTCTTTGGCGCAAAGGTGAGGCGAAATATAAGTTTAAATTCATAACCTACGCTATTGCTGCAGCGGCAATCATAGAGGGTTCAATTACCTATATAGTCGCGGAATTACCGGGCGGCTTATCAACGAATGCCCAAGTGGGTTTAATAGCAGTTTTCCTGGTTATGGTTTGTATTGCTGGTGGGATGCAAATATACTTCTTTATTAGAGAATCATGGCTGAAGAAGGAGGCGAAAGCATAATGAATGGCGGTGGTGGCCTGGTGGCCTTATTCATTTCTCTTGCTATAGTATGTCTAGTAATAGGTATTTTTTTCGTTTTTCGAGGAATCAATCGATATAAGGACTGGCAGGCAGGCGCTAAAGATGAGTTTTGGACGTTTCTATCTCTAATAGTAGGATCCGGAAGCCTCTTTCTTTTGGGAATACCCATTGCTATTTTCGTTTCCGGTGTTGCGGAATCGGCTGGTGATACCTGTTTCTATATAATATTCATCGGGTTGCTTCTTGGACTTGCCTCTATTGGATTAACCACTTTCTATTATTTCCAAAAATGGCGATCTGCAAAATAATCCAAGTTAAAAACCTTCTTCTTCCCCCTTTTTTTCTCTCTCATGATGATATTTTTCATTCTTAAAGAAAATTTTAAAGAAACTTAATTGAATGTAATGTATAAATTATGATTCAAGAAGCTGAATTGCTTAAGGATTTGATATAATGGCTAAAATAACGGTATTAGGTGGGTGCGGTGTGGTAGGTACAGCCGCCGTCAAAATGCTCGCGTCTCAGAAAGATGTTTTTTCAGAAGTTATTATTGCAGACCTTAATTTAGAACGAGCAAAGCAGATGGCTAAAGAATTTGATCATGTAAGTGCAATCAAGTGCGATGCCAATGATGTAAAAAGCATCAAATCGGCAATTAGGGGAAGCGATGTCGTCCTAAATACAGTGGGTCCCTACTATCATTATGGAATTCCCATCTTAACTGCCGTGATCGAATCGGGAACCAATTATGTCGATGTCTGTGATGATACCATGCCGACGTTCGAGGCGCTCAAGCTGGATGCGGCAGCAAAGCAAGCGGGGATTACTGCGCTCATCGGGATGGGCTCATCTCCAGGCGTTACAAATTTACTGGCACGTTTTGGCGCCTCGGAATTGCTGAAGGAATGCGAATCCATTGACATGTACCATGCCCATGGGTTCGAGCCGTTCGAGGGACCGGGCGTGATCGGTCATCGGTTTTATTGCTTGAGTAATGATATCCCCGTCTTTCTGGACGGGAAAGCGCAAATGATCGCGCAAAAAGATAGTGCCCCGCTCGAAGAAGAAGTCGAATTTATCAACCTGGAAGGAAAACATCGGGTGTATCCGTATCCGCATCCGGAACCCATCACCTTGCCCCAATTCTTAAAAACCAAGGGCTTGAAGCGGGTCACGAACAAAGGGACGGTTCTCCCACATGAATATTACGAATTAACCCGGGCTATCCATGCCTGTGGCTTATATAGCACCGAGCCCGTCGAGATTAAAGGTCAGAAAATTGTGCCTTATGACTTTGCTATTGCGTATTTAATCAAAAAACGGGATGAGCTTATCAAGTGGCAACAGAATAAAGAGCCACGCGGCTGTGTAAAAATCGTCTGCAAGGGGAAAACAAAGAAAGGCAAGGATCAAACCTATATTTTCTCCATGGTTTCCGAAGGGGTCGGGAAAGGACAGGGACTGGGCGAAGGGACAGGATACCCCGCTGCTTTTGGGGCGATTTTGATTCAGCAGAAGAAAATTACAGAGAAAGGCGTCCTCCCTCCGGAAGCGTGCGTTAACATTTGGACTTTTATCCAATTAATGAAAAATGCGCTCGCCATTGATGATAAAACCGAAGCGAAAAAGTCCCCCCTCATCATTGAATCCATTGATGATGCCGGAACTCGAACCAAGACCCAATTCTAAGTGTGCTATTTATAACGGAAGCGTGAAATAGAAAATGGAGCCTTTACCGACTTGACTCGTGACTCCGATTTGTCCCTCATGCCGCTCCACAATTTTCTTAGCAATGGCAAGACCTAATCCGGTACTGCGCTCCCCTTTGGGGATTGGGACGCTGGTCCGTTGAAATGGTTTGAATAAAGTGGGGATCTCTTCCGCGGGGATGCCGGGTCCTTCGTCAATGACTTTGGTAACTATGGTATTCCCCTCTTTTTCAACCTTAACGGTGATATGGCGCCCTTGAGGAGAAAATTTGAGGGCATTGCTGATAAGATTATTCATTACCTGCTTGAGTTGGTTTCTATCAAATTGAATATTTGTTATTTTAGGTTCTGGAATGAAATCGATGGTGATTTTTTTCTCTTTCGCAAATAATCTATTTAATTTCAGGCATTCCTCAATAAATTCGTTGTAATTAGTTACGGTTTTCTCTAGCTCTAGTCGTCCGGATTCAATTTTGGCTACATCTAATAAATCATTAACGAGCTTAGACATGAATGTGCTTGATCGATTAATCATCTTCAGCAGCTCCTCTTTCTCAGTTGGTTGAAGATTCTTAGCGTATTTTTGTAAGATTGAAGAAGCCATCATGATTTCAGAGATAGGATTCCGTAAATCGTGTGCGGCGATTCCTAAAAATTCGTTTTTAACCGCGTTTAACTCTTCTAAACGCCTTTTATTCATTTCTAGCTCTGTCACATCATATATCATAACTAATACGAGTTCTAACCCATTATATTCAAAATATTTTGTGGTGGCATAAAAATATTTTAAGACCACTTCATTCGCTATGAAAAATTCTCGCTCAATTAGGGTGCTATGTGCTTCCCCTTTCTCCGTAAAACAGCGAATCAAATTTTTGCGCAGGGTGCACTCCTTACAATTCACGGTTTGTCCACATTGGGTTTGTGCTCGTACAGGAAAGATGCAGCCGATGGCATTCCCGCAGAGTTCATTGTAGACTTCATTTTCTGACTTTTTAAAGAGTTGCGTAAAACCCCGATTGACATTTTGAACTTCAATATTCCTATTCACAATAAAAACGGCTGCACTCATGTTATTGAACAGGATAGCTAAAAAATCATTGGAATTAATCAGTTTCTGGATTTGTTCAGACATCTTAAGAGCCCACACCATTTTAAGTTATACTCTTTAAAATTCTGACAGTTTTCAATAAATAATAATTTAATATTTGATCGAATCTTATTAGTAGAATAAAAAATTGGCTTAAAATAATTGGCTTTAAAGTTCTCAATTTTTTAAGCACAATAAGCAAAGTGAAAGCAACGTGAAACCGCGATATGTTATACTCTCAATGGCGATGATAGTAATAGTAATTATCATTTGCGGCACTCTATTCATCGTAAGCCTTGTATTTTTTATCGGTTTCAGATCGTGGATGAACCTGCCTCTCTTTCTTCTTTGTTTTGTAGCCATGCCCCTGCTTTTCTACATTCTCCGCGTGGCGGAGGAACAATGGAGAACGCTGGTTTAAGCGCAGAGTATTTCGAATAATTGCGTTTAATGCTCAGTAGAAGCAATTCAATTAAATAGATCACCGTAGTACCTCGTCATTGCAGCAATACCATTGTTTTACTATCAAAGCATGTCGCAATTTAGACTTGATTCGGTTTTTAGATGGAATTTCGAATTTCAAAACTAGAAAAAGAAAGAAATTCGAAACGAATAGTAATCTTTATATACCTTGCGCCGTATAGTATTGTTCAGATGATAAAAATCGAATAGTATATGGTAGAAAAAAAATGATCAAACGAGTAAAAGAATTCAGCGATACAGCATTACTCATCCAAAAAAGAGAACTTTTGGAGAATTTTGAATCCGATATGCTACGAGGAATTTCCAAGCTTACGATTTTATCAGTGATTGACCGAGCAGATCCAGAAAAAGCTTATGGTTATCAGATTCTCAAGGATTTAAATGAACGGACTGGTGGAATGCTTATCATTGAAGAAGGAACGCTCTATCCTATTTTAAAAAAGCTAGAAAGGGATGGGCTCATAACTACAATTAACAAAGAAATCGCTGGACGGAAGAGAACTTTTTACAAAATGACGGACGAAGGAAAGAAAATCTTCAATTTGATGCAGGGCTTTTTTACCAAACTCGTTGAATCGATAGCGCCCTTGTTCGATATTAGTATTACTCTAGAAAATCAACGCTACATCTATTGTGTTAATTGTAAAAATCGGATTGATCTCAAGGACAATCCCAGTTTTTGCGAGATGTGCGGGCTAAATATAGAAAGTTTGAAAAGGAGTGGTTAAAATGAGTGAAGAAGAAAAATTAATTACCGAATACCTGAGAGAAATCGAATTAAAACTCCCCTTTTGGCTGAAAAATGACCCCGAGGAACTCAAAAATGTATTAGAAGAGCATAAACAACATATTGAAGAGAAGGTAGCTGCTCTTGAAGAGAGCGGATTACCCAAAGGAGAGGCCATTCGTAAAACGATCTATGAGATGGGCAGCCCCAGCCAGATCGCACGGGAATATAAGCGTAGAGGAACACCAAAATTCTTTATTAGTGAGGAAATTTGGCCCACCTATTTGAACGTGTTGCGGTATACGGAGTACATCGTAGGAGCAATTTTTGCCATAGTAATCACCGTAAATGCGCTCGTTACAGGGTTAACTGGAGGCGACTGGTTAGGGGGTATTTTAGCAGGTCTCGCGAGCCTAATCACGTGGAGCATAATGGTTGCGGCGGGAATCTCAGTGCTTTTCGTATGGTTCTCTTATGAGGGAATAATGCCTGAAGATTTGAGAAAATTATTTAAGTCAAAAGCGAATCTGGTGTCGGAATCTAAACAACCTCCTAAAACTACTATAATCCCTTCCGCGAAAACGCCGAGTGCACCTCCACAAATTGTTGTCACTAAAAAGCCATATCCCAAACGCCTAGATAAGCCTCATGACCTGATTATCGGGGGGGTTATGGCAATTGTGCTGGGGGTCGTTGCAGTTTTGCAGCCCTTCCCAACTATCATGGCACTTATAGACCCCAAGTTCTTGGACATCTTAATGGCAGCAGGTATATTCTGGGTTATCATTGGAATCTTTGCTATCATCCATGGAGCTTCAGTTAGCTGGTCCTATCAAGCGAATCGAGCATTATATCCGGCTCGAGCTATCATTTCCATGGTTGCCGGTATCACAATCATAACGCTTCTCTTGCTGAGCCCTGAAATATTTCCGATCCCCATCTGGACGGAAGAAACAGGTTTTCAAATCCTATCCATAGCCCCCGAATTCTACTGGATCTATTTTCTTGTTTGCAGTTTAATCTTAGTTGCTATCATCGGCACGGCGATTTACAATATCGTCAAGGGTGCAATTCTCGACGAAGCCTATTTTTTAGCAGCCTAATTCCTTTCTTTTTTTCAATAAAGTTAAATAGAATTAATTTGTAACTTAACCTTCCTAAAAGGTGGTTTTTAAGATGGCAAATTCCTTAGCGATTGAAACACAGGATTTGAAGAAGTATTATGGAGAAATTCATGCCGTGGATGGAATTGATTTAGCAATTCCAAAAGGGACGTTATTCGGGTTTTTAGGGCCGAACGGGGCAGGTAAGACTACAACAATTTCAATCTTATCAACTATGCTCCCCAAGACCTCGGGGAAAGCAACTGTTTTAGGATTTGATGTAGAGAACGAGGCAAATGAGATCCGGAAACGCATTGGGGTTTGTCCACAAGATCTGGTGATTTATCCGCGGTTGACTGCCCGGGAAAACATTCAATTAATCGCCCAAATGCATGGGATTCCGCGTACGGAATATAAAGACCGTACCGATGAACTATTAGGACAGATGAATTTATTGGACCGCGCCAATTCGTTGGCGAAGACATACTCTGGTGGGATGAAACGCCGCTTAAACGTACTGATGGCAGTAATTCATGAACCTGAGTTGTTATTTCTCGACGAACCAACCGCCGGTCTCGATCCCCAGTCACGCCGTGTGGTCTGGGACTTCATAAAAGGATTTCAGAAACGAAATGCTACAATTATTCTTACCACGCATTATATGGATGAAGCCGATGATTTATCAGATGAACTGGTCTTTATAGATCACGGGAAAATCGTTAAAAAAGGTAAGCCAAAAGAGCTAAAGAATAGTTTAGGCGAGGGGGACATTATAGAATTCAAGGTTGCGGAGGTAGACCTTCGATCTGAAATCGTAGAGCGTCTTAAACAATTGGATTTTGTGAAATGGGCCCAAGTCATTGGCAAGCAAATAATAAAATTAAATGCGCTTGCGGGCTTAAGACGAATTTCCGAAATAATGGATGCTGTAAAAGTCAAGATGCTCGACATTTCCATCCATGAAAATACGCTCGAAGATGTATTTCTAGCTTTAACAGGCAAGGAGTTGAGAGATTAATGGAAAAACAGCTTCATAGAGTGCAAAATCCGAATCGATTATGGTATTTAACTGTCAAGAATCTGAAAATGATGCTTCGCGACAAAGTTCAATGGATCTGGCTGCTTGGCTATCCGATTATATTTATTCTCTTATTTGCGTTTGCGTTCGGCGCGAGCGTCTATGCATTCATGGCACCGGCGGTAATCTTAATAGGCCCCCTCGTACTGATTTCACAATTGGCGTCGCATTTTGCGGAGGAGAAGGAATTAGGAACCATTCGTCGTCTGGCGACTACTCCCGTTTCACGGGGAACTATTCTAGTTTCGGGAATGAGTGCCCAATTAGTCATTGGGGCAATACAAATTGTCCTATTATTAATTTTTAGTTGGATATGTGGTGCTACATTCCATCCAGCGGTAAATATTGGGCTACTCTTTTTAATTCCATTCCTACTTTGTTTTACCTCACTGGGCTTTGGACTTCTTCTTGCGTCTTTTATAAAAAGTTCGAGTACAGCCGGTGGCCTCGCATGGTTTGTCATTCTACCACTTCAAATCATTGGAGGGCTAACCACTGAAACGCCGCTCATAGCCGGCTTTCCTACCTCTTTTGCAGTTCATGCGATGCGATCCGTCATGCAATTGGGAAATTCTTCCTTAGCCATTATTGGAATGGACTTACTAGGCATTCTCGCATGGGGCATTATAACAACGATTCTGGGTATCATCCTGTTCCAGCGTAAAACTGCCATTCTTTAATTTTTTTTTTACCGACAGACCTTTGTAGGGAAAAGAATCAAACCTTATCGGGAAACCTTTTCATTTTAAATAGGGGACATTCGAAATATAAACAAACCGAAAAAATGGATGGCGTTGTAGGTATGTCGAGTAAAATTGAAATCCAAGGGTATTGCGATGCCCGTTTCATAAAATTAAAGGAGATCCTGGCAGAAAATTTTGAATTGGGTCTCGATGTGGGGGCTTCACTTGCGGCGACCCTAGAAGGAAAATTTGTGGTAGACTTATGGGGCGGATATGCCGATGCCGCCAAAACGAAGCCCTGGGAACGGGACACAATCGTGAATGTCTTTTCAACAACGAAGATTATGACGGCTATCTGCACGCTTATGTGTGTGGATCGTGGACTTCTGAACCTGGATACGCCTGTGGCAAAATACTGGCCTGAATTTGCTCAAAATGGGAAAGAAGAATTGCCTGTACGGTACCTTCTAAGCCATACATCGGGACTATCCGGGTGGAGTGAGCAGTTCCCAACGGAGGGACTCTATGATTGGAATCTCTGTGTCACCAAGCTCGCGGCGCAGAAACCCTGGTGGAAGCCGGGCACCAAGAGTGGGTATCACGCGATAACTTTTGGCTACCTCCTCGGCGAACTGGTTCGGCGAGTTACGGGAAAATCACTGGGCACCTTTTTCCGAGAGGAAGTCGCAACACCCTTAAACGCCGATTTCCATATCGGATTATCCCCAGAAAATGATTCGCGCGTGGCTGAGTTGATCCCAGCCAAATTACCGCGCCTGTATAGAATCGTGGGGAAGCCCTTTTTTCAAAAACTGTTATCCTTTCATCTGGCAGTTAAAACACTCACCAAACCTAATTTAATGAATATTGTGAATGAAACTAAGACGCGTGCCTGGCGTGGAGCGGAAATTCCTGCGGGAAATGGTCACGGAAATGCACGATCTATTGCTCGAATCTGCGCGGCTGTAGCGTGTGGTGGTAAACTTGATGGCGTGACTCTTCTTTCCCCGTCGATCATCGATCAAGCCTTAGAAGAGCAATCTTACGGTAAAGATGCGGTCCTCAGATCCCCAATGCGGTTTGGATTAGGGTTCGGAATTCCGTGCAAGGAATTCCCATTTCCGCACCCCCGCACCTTATTTTGGGGGGGAATGGGCGGTTCACTCGCCATGATCGACCTTGATGCCAAGATGAGCGTGGCGTTTGCGATGAATAAAATGAGTGCGAAGGTTCTATATGATATCCGTAAAGAGAGATTTTTGAAGGCACTCACTGAAATATTCGATGCACCCTGATTATACTAAAATCTAAAAAAAGTTGCAAGAGAGAAAATAGTACTCCAGTGCCGAGTCCATGAAGTCAACTTTTCGGGATTATTCCCTTATTAATTTATAAATAAAAGAGAAAAAAATTAGTTATTTTATATTTAATTTAATCTTCTGCTATGATCGGAGAGGCCTTTTTAGGGGCTGGCTTCTTTGGAGCGGCTTTCTTCTTTGCTACTTCTTTTTTTGCCATTTTTTATTCACCTTTTAGCCCAGGATTTTTAATAAAAAGCTTATTTTTATAATTTAAAAGGTACTTTATTGAATAAGATCATATATGATCGTAAGTGATTATTGATATGACTATTACGTTAGAAAATAAGATCGCTGAAGATTTAATTAAGTTTAAATTGCAGTCTGTTCAGGACACATTATCTAAGATCTTAATAAATTGGAATCAGGATAATGCAGAGGATTTCCTTGAAAA
>CAYGYC010000027.1:0-5419 GCA_964353755.1 uncultured archaeon
GTATTTTTGTTTTATTAATGTGTTTTGAAATTCTTCAGGCAAACATGGCTTTGTAGCGGTCATATTTTCTTCAATTTTTTTAAATTATAATATTTATAATAATAATGCAAAATAGCACTAAAATTTTTACTAAGTGAAGCTTCATTGAAAGAGAAACACTATGCGTTAATTGCATGTTTATCTTCGAGAAATTGGTATAGTTTCGCCCCATTACTCGCTAGTTTAGAGAAATCTAGCATATTTGAAAAATACGATGCGTTTATTCTTAAAAAGCGCACTGATTCTGCCATCCGAAAAATAATAAATCAATACGACAAAACTATTTTCGCCTACTCCTTTTACACACATGAAGCACCAAAAATCGCTACCGAAATTCAAAAAGTGAAGGCAAATTTTCCTTCTGAAAAGATTATTCTAATGGCAGGCGGTCCCCATCCATCTGGAAACCCGCACCACACGCTTCAGCTAGGATTTGATGTTGTCGTAAGAGGAGAGGGTGAACTAATCTTTCCCTTATTACTAAATAATATTTGGAACGGTCAAAAATACCGAAATCTTAATAGTGTTTGCTTTCAAGAAAATAATCAAATAAACATACCTAATATATCGCCTTTAATTAATTTGGATGAATATTCAACATTTTCTGGGAAATTTGCGTTATATCCTCCCATCGAAATAACAAGGGGTTGTCCTTTTGGATGCAAATATTGTGAAGTAAGTTATTTATTTGGGAGAATAATCCGCCATAGAAGTATTACCGCCATCCTCCGGATTGTAAAAGCCTATAAGAATAACTTTGCTAGGCGCCAGCGGATCACTGATATCCGATTTCTCTCGCCAAATTCGTTAGCATATGGGTCTAGCGATGGAAAATCTCCCGACCTTGTCAAAATCCAAGAATTATTGAAAAGTGTTTACAATTTAGGGGATGTTAGGATTTTTTTTGCCACTTTTCCTTCAGAGACTCGGCCTGATTTTATCAAAACAGCAATTCTAGAAGAGATTATTCCCTTTATTGCTAATAAACATATTGCTTTTGGAGCGCAATCCGGTTCGGATAGGATACTGAAATTAATTGGACGGCAGCACACTGTCGAAGATAGTAGAAATGCAATTATCACGATTTTGGACGTAAATTTAATTCCTATCGTCGATTTTATTATCGGCTTGCCCGGGGAAGAAGTTGAAGATCAATATTTGACACTCGAATTGATTAAAGAATTCATCAAGAAAAAAGCGGAAATTCGAATTCATTATTTCATGCCCCTTGCAGGAACGCCTTTTGAAAAATTACATCCCACGCCTATTGCGCCGGCTGTCTTCTCGGAACTCGGAAGAATCGCAAAAAAAGGACATCTAAAAGGAAATCTTTATACGCAGATAAAGAATTCACAGCAGATTGTGAAATTTTTAGAGGAAAGTTAATAAAAGTATTTTGAAAAGGGAGTTATTTAATCGCAGCCGTTAATTCTTCTGTTTTGGTTTTTTGGAACGTGAGAATATCAATTCCGTCGCCAGAGGTAGGGTCACGCTGCGCCGCTGCTTGAATGGCTCGAATTACTAACGCCTTTGCCGCTTCCACTTTGATATTAGGTTTGTATTCATTTTCCAAGACGCCAACTGCAATCTCTGAACCGCTTCCTATCGCCGCATAGTCATCTTCGATATAGCTTCCTATAACATCCATCGCAAAGACCTTTGGACCGTTTTCATCAATGCCCGCCATTACACTCTCTGTGAAATAAGGAAAGATTCGCCGAGAATATAATAGATTCGATGTTTGTTTCGCTGCCGCATTCACGGTAATTTTCTTCTTCGTCTCGATCTCATACAACCGAATAAGTGCACTTAAGGTGTCCTTGACTACTTGGAAATCAGCAACTAATCCTGCAAAGGCAATTCCAATCGTTCCCGTGAGTTTAAAGACTTTCTTCACGGATTTGCTTTGAATCCCTCTCCCGAGGGTAAAGCGCTTTTCTGAAGCTAGCACTACTCCATCTGTACATCGTATTCCAACCGTAGTCGCACCTGGGAAATAGAAGTTTTCCATTTAACTCAACTCATCAAGCGTAATACTTTTTGGGTTTTTTTTGAATTTGCTATCAAGAATCTAGCACTTAATATCAATTTCATTCTCGGATTAATAAAAATTTCTAGGTAAAGAAAATTTTAGTTACAAATACTTTATCATTACGATAATATGGGAGTTGGGTTCTCCGTTCTTCCTATTAAAACTTTTAGTCAATAAATGTTGCAAATATTTATTAATTAGTCTTCTTACAGTAGGATTGGAAAAAATGAAAGAATAACGTAAATTGTTTTTTCCGAAAAAAAACAGTTTGTAAAATAGAAGACACGGAAAAGAAAGGGTTTTTTCATGCCAGAAGCAATTAAAACAGAAAAACCACTTAAAAAAGTGGGTGGTAAAGAGGAAGACCAAGAGGATAATTATCTGGTTTCCTATACTAAACATCTTGAAAGAAAAGTCCGGTCCTTGGAAGCGGAGAAGCAATTAATAGAAAGTGAAAAGATACGCTTAGATAGAGAAGTTCGCAGTATTAGGACCGAGTTAGATCGGATGCGTCAACCCCCGTTAGTGACTGGGGATGTTGTCGATGTTCTGGAAGATGGACGAATTGTGGTGAAAAGTTCCACAGGTCCTCAATTCATTGTAAAATATTTAAAAAGTATTTCAAAAGACGATCTTCCACCAGGTACTCGCGTTGCCCTCAATCAACGCACATTCTCTATCGTTGAAGTCCTTCCAACTTCTATTGATCCCTTTATTCAAGGAATGGAAGTGGAAGAGGCTCCCAATATCAACTATGCCGATGTAGGTGGTTTAGAAGAGCAAATATATGAGATGCGCGAATGTGTTGAACTCACATTAACGCGTCCTGACCTGTTTGAGAAAGTGGGTATAGATCCCCCCCAAGGGGTCTTGTTATGCGGGCCTCCTGGAACCGGGAAGACCCTCCTGGCACGGGCGGTAGCGCACGAGACCAAGGCTACTTTCATTCGGGTAATCGGATCGGAGTTAGTGCAGAAATTCATTGGTGAAGGTGCCCGGTTAGTCCGTGAGATTTTTCTGATGGCTAAAGATAAAGCACCCAGCATTGTTTTTATCGATGAGTTAGACGCCGTCGGATCAAGGCGCTTAGAAGTCGCCACCTCTGGCGATAGAGAAGTACAACGTACGCTCATGCAATTGCTCAGTATCTTAGATGGGTTTGATTCACGCGGCGATGTCCGAATTATAGCAGCTACGAATCGCCCTGATATTTTAGATCCTGCCCTTCTACGTCCAGGACGTTTTGATCGCATTATTGAATTTCCAATTCCAAATGCGGAATCCCGAACATCAATCTTCAAAATTCATACCCGCCGACTCCACATGGATTCCACCGTTGATTTAGACCGAATCGTGAGATTGACCGAAGGCTCATCAGGTGCCGATATTAAAGCCATTGTCACCGAAGCAGGGATGTTTGCAATCCGTCAAGAGCATGAAATTGTTTGCATGGATGATTTTCTTAAAGCCATCGATAAAGTAATGGGCAAATTCGATCTTGATGAATGCCCTAAGGAAATGTATGGTTAATTTCTTTTTTTTAATCATCTCTCCTCTTTTTTCCAATGAACCAATTTAATCCCTCCCCATTAGTTCACGAAAAAATTAAACAGGCCATCTGTTTCCAATTCTCGTTAACAACCGAAGAAGTAAACGAATTCCTCCCCCCCTCTATTGAAATTGAACTTTCAAAAAACACTAAAAGGATACGCTATATTTATCGAGACGCTGTTTTATGGGGAATGATTCGCCCCAATGACGGCTTTTTTCTTTTAACTCCTCATTCAGCGAAATTTCTAATTAATCTTCTCCAATTTCCCAAATTGCGGGTAGTAGTTCGATCTGATGTTTCAGAATACATTCAGAAAGGTGGAAATGTCTTTGCTAAACATGTAATTGATTGTGATCCTACTCTCATACCCTACTCCGAAATTATTGTAGTAAATCAAGAAGATATTCCGTTGGCCATCGGAAAAGCACTTCTTAATCGCGAAGAAATGCGTTCTTTAAAAGAAGGAATTGCGGTCAAAGTCAGAAAGGGCATTTGAAACGTTTTAATTAGCATTATACGTTTCTTTGCTTTAAAAGCAAGATTGCTTTTGCTAAATCGCCGTTAGTTTGTTTCAAGGCTGCCATTGCTTCCTCCATACTAACGCCTGCCTGTAGTGAAACCAGTTGGGCATCCGCTGGGGTCACTTTCATTTCATCTGTCGTTGAATCTTCTACAGGCTGAGCTTCTTCTTCGGGTTGGACCTGTGCTCCGGTCCTAGCACGATCTACTCCTTTTCCAATAACTTGAAAGACCTCCCCCTGCCCTGGAACTTCTATCTTTGTAACTTGTGGACCTTCTATCACAATTTCTTTCTCTGCGGTTCTTATGATAACCTCTTGTACATTTTGAATTTCATCAAAATCCATTTGGCCTTGGCGTTGCATTTTTTTCATCATCTTTTTCATATCGTGCGGGCTGGATTTTCCTGCTTTCTGTTGTGCTTTCTTAAGTTTATGCCACTTTGCCATTGCTATCCCTCGTTCACTAATACCATACCCAAATCGTCAAGGCTAGAAAAAGAAAGAATCCACAGACCATTAACCATTCGAGGAAATATTTCTTTACCCGTTCTGGATTCTCTTTCATGACGGAATCAATCGCAAAGGTTAATAGAACTAAACCGAAAAATATCACTAATACTGCTACATCTCGTTCCCAAAGATGTAAAAAATCAATTACAAAAAGGCCTATCCACCCGACAAAGACAAGCAGAGTGACCCAAGCCATCCAACTAAATATCTTATGAAAATCAAATTTCTTCATTTTTTTGACCCCTTTTTGCGATCTTCACTCATGGTTGCTCGTCCACAATTAACACTGATTATACAAGAATACTTCATTCATTGTTTTAAATTTATTTGCTTTATCTTTTATGAATTCTATTTGGTACAATTCTTTAATTTCAAAATCGTTGTGTTTTAAATTTCAGTACTTTCTTTTTATAATAAAGTTATTCTTCAGAAGGTTTAAAATAAATTTATTCAAAAGGTTAAAAATAAAGTAATTAGTTTTTTATATTACCTTTGAGAAATACAAAATAAACGTTATAGGTTTGAAAGAGGAAGAAAAATGAGTGAAGATCGTGGCGGCGGACTCACTGAACTATTGAAAGATTTCGAAGAAGATACAGGCATAAAATCATCGGCTATTGTGTCGCGAGATGGACTTGTTATGGCCTCTAGTTTCGCAAGAAAAGCAAGTAGCGATGAGGACACGGTAGCCGCAAATGCAGCAAGAATTCTCTTCTTGGGAGAAGCTACGGGCAAAGAACTCGCAAAAGGGGAGCTTAGAGAAGT
>CAYGYC010000027.1:5429-22520 GCA_964353755.1 uncultured archaeon
CTCAATTATCAAGAGGGAAAAGTTGCACTCGCTGGAGCAGGTCCATATGCCGCAGTAATGGCGTTGATTGACCCCTCTATCCGTCTCGAAACGGGTGCCATCATTTATGCCATTGGATCTCTCGCACGCAAAGTAAAAAAAATACTAGAAGGATAGCCGATAATTAGAAATACTCCAATTTCAATTACTTTTTGCTGAATTTTTTTTTAATGCTCATCAATAGTGAATCTACTTTTCTTTTTTTCTAGTTTTTTTAGCAGTACTACTGATTTTACAAATTGGTTTCGTAATTTCAAACATATTTATCCTCCTAACTAAAATTTGAGAAATTAAGAATAAAAAATTAATATTGAAGAAAAGCTAAATTTTAGTTGCACAAACTTTACCTTACAAGGTATACCTATAAACCAAGTAATAGTGTGCGTAAAAAATTCATGAATTTGTGGATAATTTACCCACAAACCAAGTAAAAGCGTACAACAATGCACAAAGGAGATAATGAATTTGAGTGATAGAAAAGAGAATGTAATCTTTATTGGCCAGAAAACCGCTATGAACTATGTGATGGCTTGCTTTACCGTGATTCAAGCCGGAATGAAAGAAATTGTTATAAAAGCTAGAGGACGCGCCATTTCTAGAGCCGTTGATGTGGCGGAAATTCTTAAAAACCGCTTTATGCAAAATCAAGTCAAAATTACAGGTGTTGTCATCGGAACTGAAGTCATTGAAAGCAAAGATAGAGGCGCTTTCAGCGTTTCTACAATGGAAATTACAATTGAAGTATTAAAATAGAATATTTTTACTCCCTTTCTTTCTTTTTTTATATAGAATGATCTTTTCAATAGCTCACATAATTTCTTATTGATTTAAGAATTAACGTTAATTTTTTTATCGTTTGGTCTTTCTCTATCAAATTTTGATTTAACATTTCAATTTTTTCGTTTAAAATCGTGATTTGGTCCTGTAAATACCGAGTTTGATTCAATAGATCTTCTGGCGAAGCGGAAACATCCGGCTTTAATTGTTCCTGATTCCTTTTCTCCTCAAGTTCTAATGTTTTCAGTTCGGTTTTCATTTTTATCTGTGCTAGCATTTCATCTATTGATTTTGTATTTTCTTGGGCTTTTTCAATGATTGGCTCTTTAACTGCTGGCGATTGAGTTAAAATATCGTCCTTCGTTTCAGACATAACTTCGGGTTCCCCCTTTTTTGATAATTCCTCAAAATCTTTCTCTGCTATTAAAGGATTCTCTTTGAGTTCATTCTTAATCGTTAAATCAACTAGCTTTTCATTACATTCTCCTAATCCATGCGCTAATAGGTTGGAAATTTCAGATAAAATTCTGTGAGCATACTGTTCTAATTTCCTCTTAAAATTTTGAGGATCTGCTTTATCATTCATTAGAAACGTTACAACACAGTTAGGAACCATAATATATTTTTCCTCGTCTGTCCCAGTAAAGATACTGGCAAATTTCTCCCCTTTAATATGTAAAAGGCATTTCTTTTCAATTCCTGATGGTTTGAAATGCCCATTAAATATATCAGACTTAAATTTCGTCGATACTTTTACATCAGGATAGATAAAAACAGGGATTCCTCCAATATCTTGTTCTATCGCGAACACGATAATCCGGTTAATATCCTGCAATTCCTCCAATACTTTTGGTAACCTCTCAAATAGGGTCGTTAATAGTGTGGTTGAGATATTTGGGAGTACCTCATGCAGTAAATTGAGCGATTCCTCCGATTCTTCGGATGTGATGAGTGCCACTATAAAGTTGGGCGCTCCCACATATTCAGTCGTTTGCATTCCCGAGAAAAAGCTAGCAAATTTCTTCTCCTTATAATTTAACGTAGCAAAATTAGGATAGAGCGTGTTCTGTCGATGGGCTGTGTAAATCTGCATTACATCCTGCGTAATCATTATTAACTTCCTCGGAAATTGCATAATTAGATATGCTCCTATGTCATTAGCCCATCCTATGAGCGCTATCTCATTTACCATCGTAACACCACTTGACTCATTAAATTGGATTTCTTAACCTAATTTCAAAAACTTAATGTATAGATAATATGGTATTTTATATAATACAATTTGGAAAGTAGGTTAAGTACTTTAAATTGAAGGTTTTAGAATGGCACAAGAAGTGAAAAAGCGACGCAAAATTTTCAAATGTCCGAAATGCAATGAAACGATTCACTTCATAGTAGAAACACCACAAAATATAGATCGTTTTCCGTTTTGTGTAGAATATAAACATGGCGATCATGTGTTAAAAATATTCTTTGATAAAGATCTAATGATAAGAGACATTTTATAACCTCCTTTTCTTTTAATAGCAAATAAATTTTACACCCTAATTCATTTCATTCAAAAACTCTTCGTAAACCGCGTGTTTTTTTTCCACTTTGACCTCTCCTCTTCAAATTCCATTTCCGAACAATATTTTAAATACTTGAATTTACATGATCTGTTTTATTAGATAATGAAGGGACTGCGATATGAGTGAAAAATCCAAGGATTTAGGTGTGGCTAAACAAGTTCTACAAGAAATAGGGCTATCTGACTTAGAGATTCAAGGGTACCTCTCAATTTTAGGGCGCCCTCCCACTTCTGCAGGCGAATTAGCTATTCACCTTAAATCAAAACCAGAAATAGCGCAGAAAATAGCTGAAAAGCTCGTGGATATGGGTTTATTTAAGTTAATTCCAGGGCTGACTCCCCGTTACCAAGTTATTCCCCCTTATACTGCTTTATTACATCAGTTGGATGATTTTAAAAGTGTTATTACCTCCATGAAAGAGAAGGTTCCCCGAAATCTAGCGGATCAGTTCGAGGAATTTGTATCTTCCATTGGGGAAGTCACAGGCCTTGAGGACTTCCTTCGCTATATGAAAATGATCAAGGAGGAAGTGCCCCAGGCGCTCATTAACCAATTTATCAGGTTTGAGGATGAATTCAAGAAATTTACCGCCTTAGCCGAATTCAAGAATTTCATTAATAAAATTAAGGCGGAGACGCCCCAACAACTGGCACAACGATTCAGCACGATTGAGAAAGAGGTCCAATCAATCGCTGGATTGGCTGAATTCAAGAATTTTGCAAAATCGCTTAAAGAAACTGTCCCTGTCCGATTAGTTGATCAGTTCCGCCAGATTGAGGATCAAACGCGAAAAGTGAGTGGTTTAGATGATTTAAAACAGTTTATCCAAAATTCAAAAACCGACATTCCCCGCACCCTCTTGGAACGATTCAATACCATTGAAGACCAGTTCCGAAAAATCTCCGGCATCAAAGATTTGCGGGATTTTGTGAAAAACGTGAAAGAGACGGTCCCTCCCCGGTTATTTACTCAATTTAAAAATATCGAAAGTGAAGTGAAGAAATTAAGTGGGATTGATGAGCTGACTCAATATGTAACCGGGTTAGCCGATTCGGTTCCCCAAAAACTATTAAAGGAATATGCCCAATTAGAATCAAAATTCCGCCAAGCCAGTCAGCTGGGTCAATTTCGAAGTTATATTACCACCTTAAAATCTAATGTACCACAAGAACTCGCAACCCAATTCCGGAAGTTTCAAGACGCTATTGAGAAAGTTCGGGAGAAAATTTTCGTTACGAGTAAGGACCAATTCCAAGAATGGTTGAAAATCATGGATGATGTGTTTGGACAGTTTATCAACGCGTTTATTCAAGAGATCGCCATTGGCGAACTGGATAAACTTAAGGTTATCTTTGAGCAAGAAGTGATAACAGGTGTTACTAATATTTTGTCCAAAGTGGAACAACAAGTCATGGAAGCATCTAAAGGGGTTGAAACGGAATTTGCGAATTTTGGGAATTGGTTAGGTGCTAATGTTGTCCCAGGCTTTAAAAATGCCCTTGCTGATGTAGAAACCGGCGCGGTTCAAGTTACCTCGGCGATTCAACAAGGAGTTGAAAGATTAGGCAGCTGGTTCACTCAAGAGGTCATCCAACATCTCGAGGTAACGCTTTCTGATATTGAGAAAGGGGCAGATCAACTTTCTACCTCCATAGAAGAGGGGCTTAGCCATTTGAAACAATGGTTTTCGTCCGATGTGATTGAGGGATTCACGACGGCGCTCTCGGAAGTTGATCAAGGCGCGAGTTATGCTTTTGAAGCCGTAGAAAAAGGATTTGATAATTTAAAAACCTGGTTTAAAAAGGATGTGGTTACTGATATATCCAGCACCCTCGCCACTATAGAAAAGAGTGCCGATTCTGCCTCCAACATCATTACCACTGAATTTACAAAATTACGGAATTGGTTTAATACGGATTTAATCCGTTCCATTTCTGAAATCTTATCGACGGTAGAACTGAAAATTGGGGATGCCTCTAAAGCCGTTACTAAGGAATTCTTTGATTTGCGCCAACAACTAGAACGCGATGTTGTAAAAACCACGAAAGAAACTCTGGCAAAAGTGGAAGAGAAAGTTGGGTCTGCGACCACTTTGATCACTGATTCCATAAATCGAATTCGTTCAACGTATGCAGAGCGGGTGGTCACCGCGACCCGAGACATGTTAACCAATGTTGAAGATCGGGTCACGCGCTCTCAAGATACGATGTACTCCTTGTGGGAATATGCTAAAAGTGTAGTTAGTTATCGATTCAAAGATGTATGGTTCGTAATTGGTAAAGAAGGTACGATGGCCCAAATTAACGAAACGGTAACCAAAGCTAAAGCGCGGCTCCTGATTATTGCTCCTGAATTAGAAGATATTGATCCTATTCCCATTTTGGAATTGAAAAAGCACGTTGCCATAAGAGTTGCTGCCAACATTGATCCTAAATCCCCCAAATGTCAAGAAGTTATTACCCAACTTGCCCAACGACCCAATATCGAACTACGAAATTATCCCGATAAAAATGTCTGGGGCATTTCCAGAGAGAGTGAAGAAACGCTGCTGAGTGCAGTCTCGGGAGTTGGGGATGTAGCAGGAATCGCCACAGTCGTCTCTGAACACCAGAAAATGTTTGTCCCAATTCTAGAAGATTGTTGGCTCAAAGGCAGGAAATATATAATGCCCGAAACGGCTATGGTTTCTCCCACTCCTATCGTAGCAGCACCAGCAGTTATTGCCAAAATTTCAGAAAGCCGCCCCCTGATGGAAAAGGAAAAGCTCACCGTTCTTTTCATGCCGCTGGTTAAAGTGATTAAAATTGGAAATCCTCTTAAAATCGTAGAGACTTTAAATACTATTAAGATTGAAATTAGTCAAAAATTCGCCTGGAATGTTGTACTTTACGAAATAGACGCTTCCATTCGCCGATTAAAAACCAAAAGTATTCCATTGAATCAAAATGAAATTAGTGAGTTCCTCAATAAAATCACCGATTGGCAGGATCGTCTCAGTAAAGCTACAAGATAAAATTTAAAGATTGTCTCCTTTTTCTACCATCTTTTTCAGTTCCCGCCGATATTTCCCGTATTTATCCACCAGAGAAAATTTCGCAGGATGCGGACTCATGGTCTCCGCCCCACATACCGAACATGTGAGTTGTGCGATTGTATAGCGCCCACATTTTACGCATTTTCGTAGTAATTTTACCACTAATATCATCATTTCGGTTAAATTAAATACTCATTATTCTTATTGATTTGTGATTAATAGGAGTTTTGATTATGGAAATTAGTAAATATATTCGGGACGCGCTTCAAGAGGGGTCCATTGATAAAGTCAGTAAGGGAATCGAACAACTCGTGATGATGATGATCAACGCAATTGGTATGATAGAACGCCGAGAATTAGACATGGAGAAGCGGCTCGATGTTTTGGAAGAAGATATCGATTTAATTAAATCCTTCCTTTTATCCAAGCCTACTCCGGTGCCAGTTAGCCCAACGCCTCCCTCACCCCCACCCATATCATCTAACGTCCCGCTAAAACCTATTTCAACCATCTCTAAACCTCCTCCGCTGCAAACTTCCCCGCCAAGCATTGCCCCTAGCCAGGCTGGTCCTAATCCTGAAATTCCTCCAACCGGACCAACTGAAGAAGATATCTCTACGTTTCGACAAAAGTTACTCAAACCTACCCCGCCGCGCGAAAAACTACCGCCACAGCCCCTCTCGGTTCGGGCTGCCCTGATGCAAGAGGTGAAAGAATATTTTGGAGATGCTATGAACAAAGTTAAAAAAGAGAAGAAAACCTCCCGTTAATCCAAACTTTGAACTATTTTTTCTTTGATGGATTGTAAGCGGGCTAGCATGTCTCCAATTTTAAAATTTCGCTCGGGAATGATGGAAAAGAACGCAAATTCGTCGGTTAAATCAAATAAGATAATGAAATTGGTGCCGATATGAAAAACAGCAAAATCAGCTTCTTCTTTCTGTAACGAGAAGATTTTACTCGCATTTTCCAACGGTTGAATGAAGGATTTGATTGACAGATATTTCAATTTAGGATTGACCAACTGTTTAACATTTATCGAAGAGGCAATTTCAAGTCCATCTGCTTTATTTACGACCAATGTTGCAGAAGCGCTCTCGGCTCTATTAAATTTCGCCAGAAATTTCTGTAATTTATCGACCTTTATCTGTTCTTGGGGCGACATGGCGCCATCCAGAATAGTACACACAATCTCGCGAGCTATTCCCATAGGAATTGACGTGGCAGAAATCTCCTCAATTCCCCATCCTGCAAAATGCTTCCGTAACGCTTCTAAAGACATGGCATGCTTATCATATTTCGATGCGAGAATGAATTTGCGGCATTCCGGACTATGCGTATTGAGATTATCAACTGCTTTTCTGAGTTCCGTTTCGGCTTCTCTAAAAGTACTTTTATCGGCAGAATCCAACACCCAAAGAAAAATGCCGACCTTGGAGAAAATTCTGCCCGCCCACTGGTCTGTAAAGTAACTATAAATAAATTGTTTTTGTCCTCCAGCATCGAAAACGGTAACTTCTACGAGTCCACGGTATTTATATTCTACCGTATTCACAAATTCAGTGGGCTTTAAATCTTTCACATCATCCCACTCTTTCCCTTCAAAGACATGTTTAACTAGTGACGTTTTCCCTGCCGAACGTAACCCCATGATCAAAACTTTCATGATTTGTCGTCCTAATTATTTCGATTTTTCATCATGGATGGTGCGGAATGTCCAAGTAATGGTATTCACGAGATCCATCAGGCGATCATATTTCCGGAAATTCTGAATAATTATATTGCGAATACTGTCTGTATCATCTTTTATCACATTCACGGAAATCTTTTCTGCTTTTGCCAATTTACCCGATTGAATGGCCTGCTCATCTTCATTTTCCATGCGCTCGATAATTTTACCCATAAAAAAGGAACGAAACGGGGGGGATTTGGTTGAAAATATCAAATCGGGCTCCGGCACTATGGACATCGTATTACCAAAAACAGAGACCCGTCCTAAAATTTTCCCCATTTTATCTTTTATCTCAAACTCTTTCTTCTCTTCTTCTTCTTCCGCTTCTTCTACCTTTTCTTCTACTTCTTCTACCTTTTCTTCCGCTTTTTCTTCAGAGACCTTCCCTGCAACCGGCTTAAATTTAGGTTCTCCTTTTGGTTTTATCATATCTGCCGCACTTGTGAAACTTTCCTTACCTAAAATTGCATCCACTGTCTCTAATCCTTTCTCATAGATCTCTAATTCCCCTTGCAGTAGAGCAATCTCCTCTTTTAATTCAGCTACACGTTCTTCTAGAAATGATTTTAGATCGGCTACATTTTTCATAGTTAATTATTCTCACCTTATAATTTAAAAAAATATTTGCAATTTTAAAGAGTTGATAAGCTGATCTAATTTAGGAAAAAAAAGGTGTAAAGAAATGAAGCCTCCAATTTGCGAAATTTGTGACAAAAAATTAGATCCCAAGGAAGGCGGGCTGGTATATTTCAGTAAAAGACCCAAAGATGTCGAATGGGATAAAAAGGCAGCTCAACCCGGATTTACGGGACATCCTCCCTATGCAGCATGGTTTTGTGGAAAGCATTTTTATAAAGAAAAGGAATTAGAACATTTAACAATCACGGACGCCTTAAAAGAATTAAAATCACAAGATAAATGATGGATCATTCAAAAAATTCAAACTTTCAATTTTTTTATTTCAGAGGGGTCTTTTCCCTAGATAGTAAGATTGGACTATCTGGTATTTGTGGGGTTAAAATGGCTTTGTGACTATACCCTGATAATGGATTCTTCAAGGATGAAAATTGGGTTCGATATTACCCAAAAAGAGCGCGGGCGGATTTTCGCGAATTATCAAACCGTACGAACGATATTAGAAGGTGAGAAATTCGTTTGTGAAGAATTAATTCAATTTCCCCTAACTCTTCCCGTACTTCAAACCTATCAAATTATCCTTTTCCCGTGTCCTGATAGTTCTAAATTGAGGGAGGACGAGATCGCCGCGATTTTGCAATATATTTCCTTAGGGGGGCATGTTATTCTGCTGAACCATGCCGGGGGCGATCAAGGCCGGCGTACTAATCTCGGAGCTCTTACTAACCAATGCGGTATCTCCTTTAATAACGATGAAATTCTAGATTCCTCTTCAAATTTAGGGGTGGATTCCTACCCCCTACTAAAACAATTGACTCCGCATCCTATTTTCAACGATATTGAAGACCTCTGCTTTCGGATTGGTTGTAGTTTAACCATCACAGGAAACACCCTCCCGCTCGCACATACAAGTAACCAGGCGGATCCGCCTAATCAAGCAGTTATGGGCTTAATATCTTACGGAAAGGGGCGTATTTTTGCCTCCGGGTCCTATGAAATGTTTCAAGATGAGGTTAAGGGCGGCGTTGAATATTCTAATAACGCAAAACTCCTGAAAAATTTAATAAATTGGTTAAGTGCCCCAGAATCTTCCCCCCCACCCGAACCCACGTCGCCTATTCGAAAAATCGCACCTCCGTTATCCGAAATCCCCCTTGCAAATAAACTCGCCCGTCCCTCGGTAAAACCCAAAGCCGCGAAGTCCGAAGGGCAACTCCACCAGATTCTGAAAGATGTCCAAAAATTGAAAGAAGAACACCAAATTATCCTTAAAGAAAATACGGAATTAAGGGAAAAATTAAATATTATTGAATTGAATTTAGCAGAATTCCCCAATGATTCCTCATCCGAACTCAAAATTCAAGTTGATGAAAATAATTCTAAACTTAAAGCTCAATCTGAAATGATTTCTACGCTCAAACAGGAACTCTCATTTCTGAAAGAAAACGTAACTGCTATTGAACGAAAACTGATTACCTTTGAACAAAATATCTCCTCGAACCAATTCCCTGCTGACGATTCATTGCCAATTCAGCCTATAATCACTACTGCAGCAGATTTGATTAACCAACCTCGAGCATCTCCAAACCCTCAAAATAATCCCCAAATAAATGCTTGCCATCAATTGCTCCAAATTCTGGAAGCTAATTTTAAAAATGGTCTCCTCACCCAGCACGAATATGCCGAAAAACGGTTTAAATTTGAGAAAAAACTCGTTAAATTGCAGGAATCTTCATAATCTACTAAAAATAAGATAAAATAAAGAGTTTAAGCCGGCTTTTTATAAATTTTCGATTTTGTCATGCGATACCCTTCCCGCTCTGCTAGTTCTCGGAGTTTTTCTTTCGAAATTCCTAATTCTTGCGCCAGATTCGGGATTTCCAAAAAGGAGCCTTTGCTTTCTTTTAGAAGTGTATTAAGTTTCTGCTTTAAACTCGCATCCTTATCTTCTTCGCCTATCAATTTTTCGGTCTCCTCTTCCTCTTTTTCTATTGTATGTTCAAGATCTTCTAAATCCTTGAACTCATCCACAACTTCTGGTTCTTCTCCTTGTATTTCTCCTGCTTTATAGATTCTCGATTGCGTTATCTTATACTCACCTTGTTCCGCCAATTCTTTTACTCTCTGGACTGAGACACCGAGCTTCTGGGCCGCGTCTATAATACTCAGATACGGCACTGTAGTTTCTTTCATTAATTGATCAAACTTTTCTTTTACGCGTTCATCTAAGACTTCTTTCGTTTCTTCTGGCTTCTTCTCTTCTTTGACAATTGCGGGCTTTGCCTTGCTCACCCCTTTCTCCGCTGCCTCTAATTTTTCGATTAACTCTACTTTAAACAAGAGCGCTTCTTCGGCTTTTCCGCTGAACTTCTTGGATTCCTCCGTCTCCCCTAATTCTTTTGCCGTCTTCGCCGCTATTTCATACGAAATCGCCGCCTGCACATGATTACTTTCAAGTATTTCATGTTTTGCCGCATCTAACGCCTGATCTCGCTGGTCTTTCAATTGCATTTGCATACTTTTTGGAAGAACACGCGGCTTTTCCACTTTTACTACTCTTGGTCGCACGACCTTCTTCTGGCGACTGCGATATACGCCGATCGCTACCACCAAGGCGCCAACTGTTGTGAGCAACAAGATAATAATCAACCAGGGACCCGCTTTCCCTTCTACATGAATCGTAATCGTCTGTTCATACATTACATAGCCATCCTTCTCCACTTGAATATGCAATACATAATCGTCAGGGGCTGTTTCGTTGAAGATAAAGGTGTAATTGCCATCAGCATCGGTGTAGCCAATAATGGTGGGATTCCAGGAAATATTAATTTTAATACCCGGTATGCCTCTCCCATTAAGGCTATCTCTAAAGGTCAGTCTGATTACCACCGTTTCACCCGCCTGAATTGTAATTTCATTTCTCAGTATGGCATTCAAATGCACGGTTAAATTGATAGGTCGTCGTAGGACCTGCAATCGGATCACCGTGGAATTAAACGCATACCCATACCGGGAAGCATTCACAATCAAGGTGAAATCCCCTAATGTCGTGGCATTAAAAATGAAACTATAGTTCCCGCTTAGTAATGGTGTTTCATTCAGATTCCACATTGAGGCAATGGTGAGATTGACGATTGCATCGTAGATCCCCGCAGTTCGTAAGATATCCTGATAATGGATTACAAGCACCGCCGACTGATTCAAATAAATCGAGTAATTGTAAGTCAGAGATTGATTGAAAAATGCTAGGATCTGGGTGGGGCGTGGCAGAATGGTGAGCATGAGAAGCGATGAATTAAACGCATAACCATATTTGGACCCATTAATGAGGAATACAAAATTGCCCACTAGCGTTGCATTATAAAGTAGCGTGTAATTGCCTGATTCTGATGGAATTGCCGTCAACTCATAGAAAATACTATTTGAAAGGTTCAACTTGGCTGACAAAATACCAGTCCGCAATTGATCATAGTAATAGGCGGTTATTCTAAACGATTCATCATAATATCCAATTGCATTAGTTGTTTCTCGGCCATTTACAAAGATGATCATGCCCGTCGGACGTTCAATTACCCGAATGAGGAGCATCATTTCGGCATAGGTATAGCCATGCTTCGTGGCATTGACAACAAATTGGAAATCCCCTAGCTGGACGGCATTAAAGATATATGTATAATTCCCTATGTTTAATAAATCTTCGTTCATCGCTATTTGTGAAATATTGACCGATGCGCTGTTTATTCCATAATTTAATTGGGTATCCTTGTAATGCGCCGTTATAATAACGGATTCGTTGTAATAGATGGTATACACATTGGTTATCGAATTATTGAGATAAAGGGACAAATTAGTCATTCTGGGGAGAATCCTAATGGTAATGAGTTTCTCCATGTATTGGAAGTTTGGCGCCGTAGCATTAATTATTATCAAGAAATCATGGGGTAGCGATGCGACAAGCTGATACCAACTGCTTGCATCAAATGACCATGAATAGTTCCCATTTCCCACATGCACCATATTATATAAGGTATTATTCTCCATGACCGTCAAATTGCACGTCGCGGTCACAATCCCCACGCCATTCGTCCCATTGTAGTAAAAGGCAGTGATCTCAAGTCGTTGATTGTAATAGAGCTCATAATACGTGCTGACCGACCCATTCAGATACAACGTGAGATTGGTGGTCCCTTTCACTAAAACCACAAATTGTATTTGGTTGGTTTGGAATCCGGATCGCGACCCATTGATCTTGAATGTATAAGCCCCTCCTGACTTCGGAATAAATGTCCAACTATAATTGCCCGCGCCTAAATTCGTCATTGGCGTATTTCTCGCGATAATTGGATTTATCAAACAGGTGATATTCACCTTGGCATCCGTTAAAGGTTGATTATTTTGGGTATTATAGAAATAAGCGGTGATATTCAGAATTTGCCCATATTCCATTTCTGTATACACTGTCTGGGTTCCATTCAAATAACTTATGAAATTGGTCGGTCTCCCAATTATCCTGACGGTGCCCAAGAAGTACGTAATGATTCCTTTATCTGTTTCATTCCCGCGTATATAGAGAAAAATCAATCCATTGAACTGGTTATTATCCGGAATTGTCCATTTCAAGGCGAAAAAGCCACTGCCCTCGTGGGTCATGGACACATTATACCACGTGCGGGAACTCAAATTCAAGCAGAAAAATGCAGTTAATCCCATCGGGGGGCTATCCTCTATATCTGTTAGGGTCGCATTTACCCACATAGTGTCATTCCGGTACATTTGTGCTGTATGATTTGAACGCGGATTGATTAATCTGGGAATATTATTCAACACATTAATTGTCCCTACTATTACTTCCCTTCTTCCTCCATCCGTATCTTGAGCACGAAGAATGACGCGAAGTTGCCCCAAATAGATATCTCCATTGGGTATAGTAAAATTATATTCGAAGAAATTCCCATTTACTGTCATTGAGTTATTATTCCATTGCGCTTCTTCGACTAACAGGATGCACATGAACCCAGTCAGGTTCGTCGGCGGGGAATCCTCGCGGTCGGTAATTGTGGCATTTACCCGGAGGGTCTGGCTGCGGAACATCGTAGAAGTTTGATTGGAGCGCGGATTGGTGATGACAGGCGGGTTATTAATAACCGTAAAGGTCCCGAGTGCAATTTCCACCCATCCATAATCGGAATCTTGAGCTCGGATAATCACGCGGAGTTGTCCCAAAAAGGGATCGCCCGTAGGAATGGTGAAGTTGTATTTGAAGAAGTTGCCCAGGACCGCCATAGAATTGTTATTCCACTGCGCTTCTTCGACCAACAGGATGCACAAGAACGCGGTCAAGTTCGTCGGTGGAGAATCCTCGCGGTCGGTAATTGTGGCATTTGCCCGGATGGTCTGGCTACGGAACATCGTGGGGGTTTGATTGGAGCGCGGATTAGTAATGACGGGCGGGTTATTAATGACGGTAATGGTCCCAAGTGCAATTTCCACCCGGCCGCCATCGGAATCTTGGGCCCGGATAATGACGCAGAGTTGTCCTAGATAAGCATCTCCGTTGGGTATTGAGAAGTTATACTTGAAGAAATTCCCGTTCATCACCATAGAATTATTACTCCACTGCGCTTCTTCGACTAACAAGATGCACAGGAATGCGGTTAAATCTGTGGGCGGGGAATCTTCGCGGTCGGTAATTGTGGCATTTGCCCGAATAGTCTGGCTGCGAAACATCGTGGTGGTCTGATTGGAGCGCGGATTGGTGATGACGGGTGGGTTATTCATAACAGTGATCGTTCCGAGGGATGTTTCTATCCACCCATAATCGGAATCTTGCGCCCGGATAATGACGCGGAGTTGTCCTAGATAAGCATCTCCGTTGGGTATTGTGAAGTTGTACTTAAAGAAATTCCCGTTCACCACCATAGAATTATTATTCCACTGCGTTTCCTCCACCAATAGGATGCAAAGGAACGCGGTCAGGTCTGTGGGCGGGGAATCTTCGCGGTCGGTAATCGTGGCATTTGCCCGGATAGTCTGGCTACGGAACATCGTGGTGGTCTGATTGGAGCCCGAATTAGTGATGATGGGCGGATTGTTAATAACGGTGATCGTTCCGAGGAATGTTTCTATCCACCCATAATCGGAATCTTGCGCCCGAATAATGACGCGGAGTTGCCCTAAATAGGGATCCATAATAGGAATTGTAAAGTTGTATTTGAAGAAATTACCCACTACCACCATGGAATTATTATTCCACTGGCCTTCTTCGACTAGCCGAATGCACAGGAATGCGGTCAGATTCGTGGGCGGGGAATCTTCTCGGTCGGTAATCGTGGCATTTACCCGGATGGTTTGGCTGCGGAACATCATGGGGGTTTGATTGGACCGCGGATTGGTGATGACAGGTGGATTATTAATAACGGTCATCGTCCCGAGCGAAGTTTCTACCCAACCTCCATCCGTATCTACCGCACGAATAATGACGC
This sequence comes from uncultured archaeon, assembly GCA_964353755.1. Taxonomy (GTDB): domain Archaea; phylum Asgardarchaeota; class Lokiarchaeia; order Helarchaeales; family HEL-GB-A; genus CAYGYC01. Next base: position 19,701 of record CAYGYC010000027.1, read on the forward strand.
GGAGTTGCCCTAAATAGGCATCGCCATTAGGGATAGTAAAATTATACTTGAAGAAATTCCCATTTACGGTCATGGAATTGTTATTCCACTGCGCTTCTTCGACTAACAGGATGCACAGGAACGCGGTCAGGTTCGTGGGCGGGTAATCCTCCCGGTCGGTAATCGTGGCATTTGCCCGGAGGGTCTGGCTACGGAACATCGTGGAGGTCTGATTAGAGCGCGGATTGGTGATAATGGGCAGATTATTAATAACAGTAATCGTCCCGAGCATAATTTCCACCCGGCCGCCATCAGAATCTTGGGCGCGGATAATCACGCGGAGTTGCCCTAAGTAGACATCTCCAGTCGGTATGGTGAAATTGTATTTAAAGAAGTTGCCCAGTACCGCCATGGAATTGTTATTCCACTGCGCTTCTTCGACTAACAAGATGCACAAGAACGCGGTTAAATCTGTGGGTGGGGAATCCTCGCGGTCGGTAATCGTGGCATTTGCCCGGATGGTCTGGCTACGGAACATCGTAGAGGTCTGATTGGAGCGCGGATTGGTAATGACGGGTGGATTATTGATAGCCATAATCGTGCCGAGCGCAATTTCTACCCGTCCGCCATCGGAATCTTGCGTTCGGATAATGACGAGGAGTTGTCCTAAATAGGCATCGTTATTGGGAATCGTGAAGTTGTATTTGAAGAAATTCCCAATTACGGCCATAGAATTATTATTCCACTGGAATTCCTCGACAAGATAAATGCACAGGAATGCGGTCAAATTCACGGGTGGGGAATCTTCGCGGTCGGTAATCGTGGCATTTGCCCGGATGGTCTGGCTGCGGAACATCGTGGAGGTCTGATTGGAACGCGGATTGGTGATGACAGGCGGATTATTAATAACGGTAACTGTCCCGAGCGTAATTTCCACCCGACCGCCCTCAGAATCTTGGGCGCGGATAATGACTTGGATTTGCCCCAAATAGACGTCTCCATTGGGTATCGTAAAGTTATATTTGAAGAAGTTGCCCAGGACCGCCATGGAATTGTTGTTCCATTGACCTTCTTCGACTAGCCGAATGCACAAGAACGCGATTAAATCTGTGGGTGGGGAATCCTCGCGATCCGTAATCGTAGCATTTGCCCGGATGGTCTGGCTGCGGAACATGGGTGTTGTTTGATTGGAGCGCGGATTGGTGATGACGGGCAGGTTATTAATAATAGTAATCGTTCCGAGCGAAGTTTCTACCCATCCATAATCCGAATCTTGGGCGCGGATAATGACTTGGATTTGCCCCAAATAGACGTCTCCATTGGGTATCGTAAAGTTATATTTGAAGAAGTTGCCCAGGACCGCCATGGAATTGTTGTTCCATTGACCTTCTTCGACTAGCCGAATACACAAGAACGCGGTTAAATCTATAGGTGGGAAATCCTCGCGGTCAGTGATCGTGGCATTTACCCGGAGGGTTTGGCTGCGAAACATCGTGGAGGTCTGATTGGAACGCGGATTGGTGATGACGGGCGGGTTATTAATAACGGTAATCGTTCCAAGCAAAGTTTCGACCCACCCATAATCGGAATCTTGCGTCCGGATAATGACACGGAGTTGCCCTAAATAGGGATCAGTGGTTGGAATCGTGAAGTTGTAGTTGAATAAATTCCCAATTACAGCCATGGAATTATTATTCCACTGCCCCTCTTCGACTAATAAGATACACAAGAACCCAATTAAGTTTGTCGGTGGGGAATCCTCCCGGTCGGTAATTGTCGCATTTGTCTGAATGGTCTGGCTGCGGAACATGGGTGTTATTTGATTGGAGCGCGGATTGGTGATGACGGGTAGGTTATTGATAACAGTAATCGTCCCGAGAGATGTTTCCACCCATCCACCATCCGAATCTTGGGCGCGGATAATCACACGGAGTTGCCCTAAATAAGGATCACTCGTAGGAATGGTGAAATAATAGTTGAAGAAGTTGCCTAATACTGCCATGGAATTATTATTCCACTGGGCTTCTTCGACAAGATAAATACACAGGAATGCGGTCAAATTCGTCGGTGGGGAATCCTCCCGGTCGGTAATTGTTGCATTAGCCCAGATGGTCTGGCTGCGGAATACTGTAGGGGTCTGATTGGAACGTGGATTGGTAATGGCGGGCGGGTTATTCCTAACAGTAATCGTCCCGAGGGAAGTCTCTACCCATCCATAATCTGAATCTTGGGTACGAATAATGATGCTGAGTTGTCCTAAATAGGAATCACTCGTAGGAATGAGAAAGTTATATCTGAAGAAATTTCCGATTGCTGCCATGGAGTTATTATTCCATTGCGTTTCCTCCACCCGTAGAATGCATAGGAATGCGGTCAAATTCACGGGTGGCAAGTCCTCCGAGTCTAAAATAGTCGCATTCGCCGTTATTACCTGCCCGCGAAACATTTGCGCCGTCTGATTTGATATTGGATTACTTATAATAGGCAGGTTATTTAATACAGTAATCATTCCAATAAAAGTCTGCTTCACACCACCGTCCGAATCGATCGCCTTCATATAAAGGTAGATTTTCCCTAAGTAAAGATCCGCTTTCGGAATGGAGTAGTTAATATTAAAGAAATTGTTTGAGAGATAGGACAGACTTACATTTACCCATACGCTCGCGCTGAGATTCAAACAAAGATACGCTGTAAGATCGGGGTAGAGATCCTCAGGATCTATTATGGACGCATTGATACGTAGGATGTTAGTACGATAGACAAAGGCAGTATGGTTAGATTTAAGACTGAATATCATGGGTTCATAGTTAAATCTAACCATACTGCCTTTGTCTATCGTAC
>CAYGYC010000028.1:0-22338 GCA_964353755.1 uncultured archaeon
AACCCCAATCCAATCGATCAATTCGCTGGTCGAGGGCTTTTTTCTCAGATACTCAACTTTCCGTAATTTATAAAATTTCTCAAGACATTGCCAAATGAGTTCTTTGCGCACGTTTGGATGATGGACATAAATGATTCGCTCCATTAATTCGGCATCTGGAAATTCAATGTAGTGAAATATACACCGTCGAAGAAAGGCATCCGGAAGCTCTTTCTCATTATTACTCGTTATTACCACAATGGGACGATGTTTTGCTTTGATAGTTTCGTTAGTTTCATAAATAAAAAAAGACATATCATCCAATTCATTCAACAGATCATTGGGAAATTCAAGGTCAGCTTTATCAATCTCATCTATTAAGAGCACTACTTGTTCATCAGCGTTAAAAGCTTCGCCTAATTTACCTAATTTGATATAATTTTTTATATTATTAACATCTTTATCTCCAAACCGACTATCATATAAGCGTTGGACCGTGTCGTAGAGATATAAACCGTCTTTCGCTTTCGTGGTCGATTTGATATTCCATACAATTAACCGTTTGCCTAACCCTGTTGCAATTGCATGCGCCAATAGGGTCTTTCCGGTTCCGGGTTCGCCTCGGATTAAGAGCGGGCGTTCTAAGGCAATAGCCACATTCACAATGTCTTTCAACTCTGGTGAAACGATATAATCGTTCGTCCCACAAAATTTGTCGAAGTTATCAGCCACATTTCTCACTTTTTCACTTTATTTTACATATCATAGCTGCGTTAAAATTCTTAAACGTTCTTTCAAATAATCATAAAAGAATTACATTGTAAAAAATTGAATTGAATGAGAGAAATGAGTGCATTCCACGAAATCCCGCCCGTGAAAGAAGTAAAACTAGGCATTATTGGTATGAGGCAGGTATTCCTATTCGGGTATCGTAAGTGGTTTAATGAATATTTGAAAAGAGGAAGTTTGAAATTAACTGTATTCGCCGAGAAAAATCGGAATTATAGAAAAAATACTCTAAATACTACCATTGTCAGGGATATGATGATGGCCTGAACTTTTTAGAGAACGCAGACATCAATACGGTCTTGATAAAATTTTAAATTTCAATTGAAAATAATGTGATGAACTTAAAACATATGAAAATTACAATCGACCATATTTTTTGTGAGCCTTTTCAATTGTCATAATATCTAAAATTCTCACTTCATTCTCGAAAATTTTATAGAATACTGTAAAGGATCTTCCTATATGCAGTCTGTAAAGTTCATAACCTGATAGATTTAATTTCTCCTTATCTCCTCCTTTCCCCGGATAAGGATTCTCATAAAGTACAGTAATTGTATCCCTTACAATTCGTTGACTTTTTTCAGAAAGATTATTAATAAATTTGAGGGCTTTATTGCTTATGAGCAGCCTAAAAGTCAATGATCTAGCTCCACAAATTCCTCAGTTGCTTCAATTTTTTTCATATCTTGCTGCAATCTATATTTTTTTTCTCGTTCAATAATTTCATTGAGGAGCTCGTCGAAGGTTTGACCTGCTTTTTTAAGTTCAGATAATTCTTTCCATATTTCTTCGGAAATAGAAATTCTTTTTATTGCGGTCATCATAATATTGTAAATATTTAAAATATTTAAAATCTTCTATTTTTCTATTGAAATTATTGGTTTATGCCGTAATACTCGCCCATTTTACTATTAACTACAAATTAAACTCAACCAAAAAGTTATAGGAATTTGAAAATAAAATATTAACAAAACATCGGAGAAGTGAGACACATTATAATTCAAGAAAAACAGATGTTAGAAGATTTGGAACAAAGGATCGGCAAGCGAATTCCAGTAGTTGATCAAATTGAGTGGGACACACTTGGGGTGAAACTAAAGGGAGCCCATATTGTTGAGTTGGGATTATTTAATTCTGGGTTAAAGGATCTCCCCATCTCTATTGGTGAGGTCACTTTACTTGAGACGCTGCATTTGAGTGAGAACAGATTAATATCTTTGCCTGAATCCTTCACAAATTTAAAATCCCTCAAATCTTTAGCCATAGGTAGTAATCGATTCGTAACTCTTCCAGAATCCGTTGGACAGTTACAATCGCTGAAATGGCTCGATTTAGGCAACAATAAGTTAAAGGAACTTCCCGAATCTATAGGAAATCTCAATTTATTACAGGAGTTCTACTTACACCATAATCAATTAACGACCCTACCAGAATCGTTTGGGAACCTGACATCAATTCAAAGCCTTGGTTTAAGCTATAATCGGGTCTCGCATCTGCCAGATTCCTTTGGTAAGCTGAAATCCCTTCAACATTTATATTTAGACAACAATCAATTGAGTCAGCTCCCCGAATCAATACTTCAATTAACTTCACTTGACACGCTAGGCTTGTGTAATAATCAATTAACCGCTCTTCCCGAGTCGCTGGGAAATCTGAAGTCACTCCAAACCCTCTCTCTTATTGATAATCAGTTGATACGCCTTCCAGAATCCCTCGAACAGCTGGAATCCCTTCAAACTTTATATTTGCAATCCAATCAGTTAACTGATCTCCCCGAATCATTCGGGCAGCTTTCCTCATTGGAGCTTTTAGCTTTAGATTCTAATCAATTAACCGTTCTTCCCGCACCCCTCCTTCGATTAGATTCGCTTAAAATTCTGGGAATTTCAGGTAATCAATTAACGACTCTCCCAGATGAATTTGGTAACCTTTTGAACCTAGAAGTGTTATTTATTGAAGATAATCCCTTAAAGGCAAGTGCAACGGCGATCGTGGAAAAATTAACACAAAAGGGTGTAACGTTGGGGCATTATAAGATGAAGAGTAATTTTTCATATATGAAAAAGATAAACATGCCTCCCTAGGCGCCTTTTATCAGTGGTTTATATCGCAGGATTTGCCCGATCTATTCATCCTTCTTAAAAGGCAATCTTTGTTATGTAATTTAACTAGAAGTGGGGATAAATTTATATATTTAAAAGATATACTTTGTATATACAGGAGTGAATGTTTTGCAGGATATTCACAGCCTTCCCATATATTTCAAAAAACAATATTGGTAGCTCCAAAATAAGATTTGTATTCACGATAAGAGAAAAAGCTCTATGGATAATAACTGTGGAGGAAAGCAAATGAGTTTGTGTCCGATTTGTGGTACGCCTCTGAATAAAGAGCAAAGGGAAATCCAGAAAGGTATCTTTGCGCTGGTGGAGGTATGCCCTAAATGTAAAGATGAGTGGATAGATGAGAAAGGATATGAAGATCTCTATCAGTTGTTCACTCGAAAGACCTTTAAGATAGGCGGAAGCCTTGCAATTAGAATACCAAAAGAACTTGCAAACGTTCTTGGCTTAAAAGAAGGTACAGATGTCAAACTTGCAGTGAAAGACAAAAAATTAGTAATTGAACCTATGATTTAAGTGATCCAATCGGCGTTTTAAACCTAGTCATTTTGAATCAGTGATTTGTGCCGCAGTATTCGCCCTTTTAAAATCCCAAGGTGCTCGCCCTTTTCCACCGTAATATTTCCATTCACGATGACATAATCTATCCCCTCAGGGTGTTGATTCCCATTCGCTAACGTAGCCGTTTCGTGTATAGTATTATAATTGAACACGACAATATCGGCGATCTTTCCGGCTTTAAGCACCCCGCGATCTAAACCCAGAATAGCGGCTGGTTGCGAGGTCATTTTTTTCACGGCTTCTTCCAACCCGAGTTTATTTTTCTGCCGCACAATTCTTTCGATGACATGCGGAAAGGCACTAAAAGTGCGGGGATGATTATTGCCACCCAGAATCAAGACCCCGTCCGAACTGGCACATGCATAGGGCTCTTTGAGCAGCGGAATCACGCTCCGTTCCTCATCTTTGAACTGAATTCTAATCACAACCCCGCCTTCCTCATCCCGCATGAAATCGAGCAAGGCATCGAGCATGCTTTCTTTAGGGTACCGCGTTTTTAAGGCTTCATTTAGATTTTTTCCGTTAAATTCTCCACTGGTCGTGTGGAGTAGCGTCACTTGTTTCCCGATCACAGGGAGCATGAGCCGTTTTAATAGAAATTTGGGTATCATTCGTAAATACCAAGGTGCCCCAGCCAAAAACATGGTAAAAACTCGTTCAAAAATCTCGTTTTTTATTCTCTTCCTCGTATCGGGTTTAGTCAAATTCTCGCGGAAGTTCTCAAATACCCAGGATTCTAAAATGACAAAGGGAAGGCTCGTTACTCCATCATCGTAGGGAACCACATCCACCGTAATTTTAAGCCCTTCATCCAAGGCATCATGGACCATCTTTATCGCATCCGCGGTCAGCTGATCAACTTTGAATTTACTAATAACACTCCAATGCGAGATGTGCGCCCTCACTTTCGCTTCCCGGGCAATTCGGATCACTTCTGCCATGCCCACATCGAGCACACGGGCCCCTTCATTGCGCATGTGGCTGTCATAAATTCCATCATATTCGGCAACCACCTTCGAGAGTTCCACCAATTCCTCTGTCGGTGTGGCAGATCCGGGCGGATAAACTAGCCCAGTCGATAACCCGAAGGCCCCCGCGTCCATATTTTCTTTGACCATCGCTTTCATTTTTTCTAATTCCGAAGGCGTGGCAGGGCGCATATCTAATCCCATGACACAAGCCCTCACATTGCCTTGAGGTATTAAAAACGCTAAATTACATGAAACCCCTTTCTTTTCGAGATCTTCAAAACAATCGACTAACGTGGGGTACAACTTCGGATCAATAGAGAGCGCTTTCCTGCCAAAATCCGCATAGTAGGCTTCAACGACTTTATTAGAAGGAGAGATTCCCAACCCACAGAGCCCCACTAATAACGTGGTCATTCCTTGCATGATAAACGAATGGGCTTGATTGGCATCATAAATATTAAAATCCGCATGGTTGTGAATATCGATAAATCCGGGGGTCACTACTCTTTCCGACGCATCGATCACTTCTGCCCCTTCAGCCTCGAGCCCCTCCCCGATTGCCTCAATTTTATTCTCATTGATTAATAGATCGGCTTTATAGCCGGGTGTGCCCGTCCCATCCACAATCAAACCATTTTTAATTAAAATTTTCATATTATACACCTTAATTTCAAAAATTAAATCTCGTTACTAAACTATAAAAAGTGGTCGAAACAGAATGAAAAAGAGGTGGATAAATTGAATGAAAACATTAGTGCTAAATTTAATGAGATCGGCTTTAAAGTTAAGGAAAAAAATAGGGAGCTGAAAAAATCTTGATGCCGTTAAAGGAATCTATATCTTTAAGTGATTTGCCGCCTATTTGGAGGCGCGGTGTTAGTATAAAATGGTTGGATAAATTTGCGAATATATATGAGGATATGAGATTAATTACAAAAGATATCGTTAATCTTACAATAATTCCATCAACAAATTCTCAACAAATACCTTTATGGGCGCGTATCCCAGCACAATACCGTGGTAATCCAAACCATTTTATATCCCATGCATGGGATGACACCTTTAAAGAAAGGTTTGGTTTTGGAATAATGAGTGTATTATTAAATTCCAGTATGAGCGAAGAGGACTTTTTTTGGATAGATATAATCAGCCATAATCAACATAAACCCGAGCAACTACCGCCTTCTCTTGGAAAAATCGTTCAGAAGATTGGGTCAATCCTGTTTTTAATTGATAGACCTATTCTTCTGACACGTAGTTGGTGCATATTTGAACTAATAGAGGGATATAGAAATGCGGTCCCGATAGAAATCAAGATAGCCGGTGGATCGTTGGAGGATCATTATCGTAATCTAAGAAACACGATAAAATAATTTACTTCTGTAAATGATGCTAGAGCATCAAAACAAGATGATAAAAAAATGATTGATAATCTTATTATTGAGCAGTTTGGTGATTTTGAAAGTGCAAATAAACTAGTTCTTTCGTTATTATCTGACCAAGCAAATAAAATAAAAGAGGTAATTGAAAAAGTCAAAGAAATGACGAGTCATTCAAGAAAATATTAATTAAATACCCTTATTTAATGAAAAAGAAAAAAAGATATTAAGGGCCTGCCCATCCGAGAATGCGGGCAAACATCCACCAAACAGCAGCGCCTTTCAGTTCGCAACTTTCATAGGTTGTGTGGGCTCCAGTTTCATCCCGGTCAAAGTGCGGATGTTGATGCGGAACCGCGACCCCTTCATACCAGTAGGCACATTGTTGTCCATTGTAATTCGCGTCTAAATCCTCAAAGTCAAATAAATACTCACTGTGATCTACGCAGTATTGCCGAATTTGCTGGTTTCGCAAGTAGCGATTATAGCCTTCCCAACCATCTGCCTGAGCATTGCCAGTCATATAAATGAATATTACATCGGGGTATTCTGCTTCCAATGCTGAAATATTATCAAGATAATCCTGTACTTGGTTTTCATCCCACCCATCTAATTCAGTGCACCATGTCCACATCGTGAAATTGATCGTTGGATTATTATTCAGGATATCCCGGGTGCGATTAAGTCCTTCGGGAGTGGACCAATAGAATTCTGGGATTACGTAGTCTTGATCATCAGAGTCCCGGTAATCTTTCATTCCATTCATAATGCATAAAGCACCGGCTTCTGTGGGAAGAGCATAGGTAGTCCAATTCACACTAAAAGTATTATTGGCACCTTCTATCTGGTCAAGCCCGATGAGGAGTTGTTCACCATGAGATCGATGAGCATACTGAAATTGCACCATTGCTTGCACCTTAGCTATCCATTCGCCGGGAATCTGTGAGATATCGGTACAATTATGATTAAAGATACGAGGCCCAGAAATAACCGTAGCTGGCTCTGCCCCGCATTGCTGCGAAATGTTACCAATTATGAAAACTAAGCTGACAACAAGCACGGGAATAGCAATCGCGACTACAGCAATGAGTTTAACTTTTTGACTAACCAAATATTTCACGTCCAATAAAAGAGTTTTTTTTATTTTTTGAGAATATAACAGATCCTTATTTAAAACGGTTCTATAAAAATTGAATTCCCCAGCGCACCAAATGGACAAGGGGATCAAGGAATAAGCAGACTTCGAATAAATTTTATGAGTTTCTTCAGCTTTTCGTAATATTGTGCATCCTTCTTAAGGAAGTTCGATAATCGGTGTAGCTTTCGCTCTATTTCTGGAGATGCTGCACTATACTGGTGTTTGTATGCGTCTAGCCTCTGTTGTAAGCTAAATTCTAGTTTTTCATGTGGAGATAGGGTTAAATAATTGTCAATAGTCCGCAAAATTTTCTCCTTATCAGGGGGCAGGGTGCCCCAGATATCTGTTAGTAAAGCTGAGGCGGAATCACTCGTGATGGTTGTGCTGCAGTCGATATTTTCAATCAATAGCCGCTCTTCTTGAATAATTTCCTCCTCGCTTAATTCGGTAAATTCCCCCGCTTTCCATTTACTGTATAAGGGGGTAATTGGGAAAATTTCTAAGGTTCTTAACCGCACGAAATCCGGTTCTAGTTGATTTATTAGTTTTGCCGTGTCTAATGCATGTTCCTGGCTCCATTTCTTTCCTCCTAAGCCGGGCATCACATAAATGGATAAGGATATGCTTCCATCTTTAATTCTTTGACCGCCCATAAGATGTTCTTCACTTGATACCCCTTCATGGAGTTCCTTAAAATAGGTACTGGATAGTCTTGATGCAGATTTGGTTCGCCCATAACTGGTAATCCGTTGGATGGAGGGAAATGTCTTTTTCAGATGAGTGAGTAGGGCGGTCAGAAAAGCGCTATTATAGAGGAGCGGATTGGTGCCGCCTAAAAAGGCGGTAGTCGCTTTGGTGTATAGATGCCAATAGGCCAAGTGAAGGATGCAATCTTGCACCTCAGGATATTCATGAATTAAAGAGATTACGGTCTTTTGATTTATGGATCCCGATTCCAAGAGCATCTCATTTAAGATTGCGGCGGTATTAATGTCGGCTTTAATTTCTTCCAAAGTCCGCCTACGAAATTGCCGTTCCTCATGAAACAACACATTTGGACAGAATGCACATTTCCCCCATGGACAATAGAAATGGGTGTTTATTGCTAAGCTGAAATTTTCTGTTGGCGGTCGGAGATGTGCAATTTGAAATCCCTGCATACAACTAACTCTCTGTTTTTAGGGTAAATAAGGTTTATTCTGTTTATTACTAAATTCTAATTTTAATCAGAATAGTGTTAAATACTGCTCAGTCAATTCCATTTTCAAACGATAAGGGAAGTATTTTGATGAATCCAGAAATTATTAGTATCGAACTGACCCCCATTCATGTGCCATTTAAGAAGGAGGCAAGTAATTTAATGCAGTCCGGAGAGGGAAGTTTGGGTATGGCAATTCCCTCAGAGGAAGCATGGCTGGGGGGCGACTTCGTCATTTGTAGACTCACATCTAATGATGATAATATAGGAATCGCCGATACCTTTCTCTGGATCCCGGAGGATGGCACGTTACCCGAACATATCATTGCCTCAATCAAGAAGGCGCTACATAAATATGTCTTAGGAGAGAACCCCTTTAACATCGAACGGATGCACCGGAGAATGGACAATAATGTGGCGCGGAATGAATTAGCAAAAGGGCTATTGGAACTTGCTTGTTATGATTTAATGGGCAAAATAGCAAATCGACCAGCCTGCGATCTCATGGGAGGAAAAACCGTGGATGAAATTCCACTAGCCGCGCTCGTTCCACTAACGGACCTCGAGACTATGAAACTATATGTCGAAACATTCTATAAAGCAGGTTATCGTTCATTTCGATTTAAGCTTGGGAGGGGTGTGTCTGAGGATCGAGAAATTTGTGAGGCACTGCGCGGAATTTTGGGACCCAAAGTTCGATTACGGGTAGATTATAATCAAGCCTATCGACCAGCTGAGGCAGTCCAGGCGATTAAAGCCATTGAGCCGTTTGGCATCGATTACGCGGAACAACCTGTACAGACGGATGATTTCCTAGGCATGGCTTTTGTGCAAAAGCATGTAAATACGCCGTTAATGGCTCATGAAAGTTTCTTTTCCTTGAAGGATTTTATTTTGCTAGTGGAAATTCAGGCAGTAGGCGTTCTAGGAATCAATTCAGGGCGGCCTGGAGGGCTAATCAATTCATTGAATGCGATTAGCTATGCCGAACAAAGGGGGTTGGGGATAGTCATTCATGACCAGTCGCTTGGTATCTCTGCTGCTATGCTTACCCATCTGGCTGCCGCTAAGTTTAATGCTATTAATCATGCCACCGAACTCTTTGGTCATCTTATGCTCGAGGACGATCTAATTGTGAAACCCCTTGAATTTAAGAAGGGGTGGGTTAAAGTGCCAGAGGGCCCTGGCTGGGGGATAGAACTGGATGAGAAAGCGTTAGAAAAATATGCGACTGGACCAACTATTCTGCTGGAAAAAAATAAAATATAGCATCGGGTACTCCAATGAACGCACAAAATTCCGTTAGGCGGCGGGTTAGTCCCACCATTTCTAAAATTAGCATGTTAATTGCTGCTGCACTCATGGGCAATATCAGTTTGTTAGTAAATATTTTGGGAGGGTATTCCACCTATACCATTGTATTATTGAGAGGTTTAAGTGGGACAGTCTTTCTAACCATTTTTATGATAGGGTTCCATTCATTTTCACGTGGGTTCCTGAAAGAATCCTTTAAAATGCATTGGAAACCCTTATTAATTATTGGAATTCTGAATCCCATCATTCTCTATTTATACTTTGAAAACATCCTTCTTTCGGGTCCGGCAATTGCTGCCTTTTTGCTGTATACCAACGGAATTTTTGTGCTTGCCTTTTTAATAGTGAGTAAAACGGAGAAAGTAGCGAAGTTGAATATTGGGGCGTTTATTTTAGCCATTGTTGGAGTGGCCTTAATTATGGAATTTTGGACCGGGCATGCCTTACTATATGGAATTTTTTTGGGACTTCTTTCGGGATTCGCTTTGGGATTACAAATTTTTTTCATGAAAAAAATCTATATTTCTCTGAAGAAGGACCTTTCAACTATTAAGACACAGGGAGATATGGATATTCTTTTGGCGTGGTGGCCTACCCTTTTTATAGTTTTCTTTTTCTTACCAATTGGGGCCGTGGAACTAATACAGCTGACCTTAGTGGATTGGGGGTTTGTGCTGCTGCTCGGGTTATTGCCGACGGCTATCGCTTTCGTTTTGTACAACGTGGGGGTGAAAAATGATCATGGAGGGAATATAATCATTCTTTCGTATATTGAACCTGTAGTTGCCACCATTATCACGATTTTCATCTTTCATATCTTTTCAATTTTTACAATTATAGGTGGAGGTTTAATTCTAATTGCCAATATCATTGTTTTAATCTTTTCACGCGCAGATATTAACGCAACGGACTGAATTCTTATGAATATATTAATTAAAAATGGTACTATTATTGATGGCACAGGAAGGGCGGGATATTCTGCAGACGTTTTAATTAAAGACGACCGAATCGAAAGGATCGCCGAGAGAATAGAAGCGGTGGATTATCAGATTCTTGATGCTACAAATAAGGTTGTAGCGCCCGGCTTTATTGACATGCATTCCCATGGCGATCTAACTATATTGGAGGTCAATAAAGCAGAAGCTTATCTCCTTCAAGGAGTAACCACTTTAGTGGTCGGAGTTTGCGGGGTAGGGCTTGCGCCGGCTAATGATTTAGTTCGGGAATATTATAACATTCTAGTTACTAAGCTGTTTAGCACTTCAGGATTACAATTATACGATACAATTCAAGAATTGATGGAGGCGATAAGCCGGAAAGGGGTTTCGGTTAACCTTGCTTTTTTTATTCCGCATGGAAATATCAGAGCCTATGTCTTAGGGATGGAGGATCGCCCGCCAAACACAGAAGAAATAGAACGAATGAAAGCGATGGTTAAAGAAAATATGGAAGCAGGAGCTTTCGGATTAAGTACTGGATTGATCTACCCGCCAGGTGAGTTTACTCGTACGGCGGAATTGATTGAAGTTTCTAAAGCTCTCAAGGAGTATGATGGCATTTATGTGTCGCATATGAGGAATGAAGGCAAGGAGATTTTGGAGCAAGGTATTGGGGAACTGCTAACTATTGCCAGAGGGGCTCAGGTAAGAACTCACATTTCTCATTTGAAAGTGGGGGGATTCTCGACTGGGAATTTAGCCTCGAAAATAATTAAGGTAATTAAAAACGCAAGGGAACAAGAACGGCTCTTCCTCCATGCCGATCTCTATCCCTACGAGGAAGTCCCCTTTTTCGTCACCGCCTCTGTGCTTAAACCTTGGGTATTCGAGAATTTGAAAGAAAATTTAACCAATCCAGAAACTAGAGGGCAAGTACTCGATGATATATTTGAATATTTTTTTCAATTTATGAAGAGTCTTCCAAAAATTGCGCGATTCTTAGTTTGGATTTTACCCAAATCAATTGTGAAACGAATAGTGGTCTCTTACCTTAAGAATAAAGTTAGAATCCTTCGGGTCAATGTGAATCATGATGTGGAAGGGAAATTTTTAGGAGAGGGGCTAAGAATGCTCTACCCTAATAGAAAATTCTTAGATGCACTTCTTGATTTTATTCGAGATGAGCAGGCGTTCATTACTTTATCCTACAAGTGGATGGATGAACGGAAGAGTATCTTATCCTTTTTCAAGCAAGATTTTGTCTGTATCGGCTCTGATGGATTCTTAGTTCCGGAGGGGAATACCCATCCTCGAGGTTATGGCACCTTTCCTAGAGTTTTAGGGGATTATGTACGGGAGAAGCAACTTGTATCGTTGGAAGAAGGAATTCGGAAAATGACGAGTTTACCCGCTTCAATCTTAAGGTTAACGAACCGGGGGTTGATTAAAGAAGGTTATAAGGCGGATTTGATTGTATTTGATCCTAAAACTATCAGAGATAGGGCAACTTATGAAAAAGCTCGCGAATATCCCGAAGGCATTGATTATGTGATTGTCAATGGAGACATAACTGTCACGCATGGGCAGCATTTAGGCGTGCTAAATGGTCGTATATTGAAAAGTAAAAAAGCGAGTTAATATCAACATTTATTACAAGGAGTAGATTTCTTTTCCACGGTGATAAGTCGCCAATATTTTTACATCAACTAGTTTCTCAACTGGAACGATCCTCAGATCCCGTTCCAAGATAACAAAATCAGCCAATTTCCCCGTTTCTAAGCTCCCCTTAATATTTTCCTGTCCTAATGCATAGGCGGAATTGTATGTAAACATTCTAAGCGCCTCAGTTACGGTAATTGCCTGTTCCGGAGCGAGCCCGTTTCGGGTCACACAGGCACGAATTGCCGCTAGTACGTTAGCGGATTCGATAGGGGCATCGGAAGCGCCTGCCAATATGATTCCTGTATCAATTATAGACCTAAATGGATATGTATGATGTATTCGCTCAGCTCCCAATCGTCGTTCTAAATAAGTGTATTCGCTATTGAGGAATGCCGGCTGACATGCCAGAATTAAACCAATTTGCGAGGCATCTACGAGGGTATCTTCGGTAATTATGGAAGCATGTTCGATTCTGCATCTTGTGGGATTGTTTACCTTCGGATCTATTAATTGTTTATATACATCCACCACGATTCTATTGGCTTTATCGCCGATTGCGTGGCATGCAATGTCAAAACCAAGATCGCGGGTTTCTTTAAAAAGCTGGAAAAGTTCCTCTTTGTTAGTGACCATAAAGCCGCTTGCCCCCTCTGCAGAATCCGTAAAGGGTTCAAATAGACATGCCGTTCTTGCCCCAAAACTTCCATCGGCATAAATTTTTATTCCTCGCACCACAAACCGATTTTCGCCTTTATCCAGTTTAGCGAAGGATTTTTTAAGATGTTTTAAGACTTTGGGACGATCGGTGGTGATATAAAACACATAATCTTGCCTTATAATCCCTTCTTGAATGAATGTTTCTATTAAGGGTAATACTAAGGACCCAGCTTTTCCTTCCACCCCCTTATCACCAGCTTGTACAATGCCACCGCATGTTGTAAGACCAAATGATGCTAGTTCAATGGATGTTTCTTCACAGGCTTTCTTTAACTGATCGGTTTCAGGGAGTGAAATGACATCCAACGCTAATTTTGTTGCTTCTTCCGTAAAAACCCCCGTGGGATTGCCCTCAGAATCTACGCGAATTTCTCCTGAAGGAGTTATCAAATCTTTGACGGTGGTTTTATCAATTTTTAAACGATTTAAGGCAACCGTATTTACAGCGCAGATATGACCGTCGTGCCGCATAACCAGCACGGGCCGAGTAGAACACATTTTATCTAAGTCATATCTATTGGGAAACCGCCTTTCGGCAGGATTTGTAAAGATATCTTCCATCAAAAGGAATCCTACTATACTCTCCCCTGGCTTTCTACATTTATCCTCGTTTATTAAGGTTTCACGTAATTCAGCATAACTTTTAATATGAATTAAATTTAATTGCGTTTTTAAATACATGCAGAAGCCGGGATGCATATGGGCATCAATGAACCCTGGAACCACGCAAGCAGATCCTAAATCTACTTTTTTTAGTTTTAGATTTTCTTTGGAATTCGCTATGAAGGAGTTAATTTCTGAAGAAACTGCTTTATATGTTCCAATTGCTGCAATTTTATTTCCAAAGATGCCCATTGCCTCAGCAACATTGTCATTTTTGTCCATTGTCAAAATCGTGCAATGGTGAAAGAGAAGGATTGTATATTCATCCATTTCTAACTCTCCCTTACAATTCTAAGCTATTAACTAAGTTCTGGAAAATAGGGATTAGAATCTATCATCTCTACTCGAATTAATTCGGGGTTCACTTTTTTACTTTTAATAAAAGACCATTCAATGTTGCCAGTTGCCCAATACCCTTCCTCAGTTGGCCCGACCTCCATTTTAAGCACTATTCCATAATTGTAGTTATATAATAGTTTTGAGAGGAGCCTTCCGAAATGTTTTCCATAACAAAAATCGCCTAAAGAATAGGCACACAATTTGTTTATCGTCCCTTCAATTCCCTCCATAGAGATAACGGGTTGGGGGGCATGCGTATGATGTCCCACAATGGCGTCACAACTTAGGAGAAATTTCTCGGATAATTCAATAATAGGCAACCGAGGGTACAGCTCTAAATCATAACCCCAATGGGGGTAAAAAATATTCATTGTTTCGGCTGCTAATTGATCTAACTTAAGATCTTCAATGTGGGCAATATAGCCACAAGGGCGATTACTCCACATCGTTCCAGTAATGAGTTGTATCTCTGGTGCTAGCGTAATCAGTGGTTTTTCGACGGTGCCGAATACATTAAAGCCCGTATCGATGAGAATTTGGACGGAATTCTCGAAAATGGCTTTACCAAAATCGCCAGCATGGTTATTAGCCACGGATAAGTAGGTTTTCGCCGGTGGATAGAGGCTTTTTAGCCCGGCGATCACTTTTTCATCATGGACTTGATCCACGCCGCGCGGTTTAGCGTCCGTTATGGTGGCTTCAAAATTGCCAATAAGGAAATTTGCATCTTTAATAAAATTTTTAATTTCGGGTGAAATTTCTAAGTGTCTATGCGCCAGATCCATGATGTCGCCTATAAATGCTAGCCAATATTTAGGTTTTATCTTATTCAGACACATATTTTTGGGGACGAATTTGATATGGCCGGGATTCTTCTTCCCTAACCGTAAATTGCGCAGAAGCCAACCGATAGTTTCCCATCTAGTATAGGGGCTGGCGAATCGTTTCCGTTCAGGGGCGGATATATTTTTCATGTTGCTTTCTCCTCTAATTCAATTCTATTAAATAGTGGCATTAAAGATATAAGGAATTAAATTTTTAAGGTGAATTCCCATGCGCACCAATAATCAGGGGGATGTGAATCCGGAGGGCAAGCGATACAACGTGTTTCAATGCGCGAATCAATCGTTTTCGCGAAGTTAGCGTACTCTACTAGTCCTACGGCTTTGCAAGGGAAGTCTGGGAGGTTCTTTCGCTTTCGTGCTGCTTGAACTCGGCAATCAATCATTTTAAAAACACATCTCGTTTCTGAAACCTCGCTAATTTCTTGTATGTTGAGGTACGCATATAGGCGATATTGAAGTGCTTTAATGAGAGCAGGAATCCCGCCGTTGGGAATGATATGGTGGCGTTCCATAATCCGTTGGGCTTCAATGACGGTAAATTGTTTCCAGGCAGTGGCATCGCAATCGATAGCTGCTTCTAGACCAAATTGTTTCTCTACTGCCTGGAACCATAAGCCATCGTGGGCAAGCCAGTTCTTGGCACTATCTTGAAGTAACTCTATTAACTCACCTTTGGACAGCTTCGATAATTGCGGAAACATATCGCTATCCCTACTGAATTTGATTTCTGGTAATATCTAGAGTATCTTTCGGAAAGGATCACCGAAGAGGGTGTAAGCAGCCCAATGACTTATTTTATTTTGATATTTCTGGGCGATAAATTGACGGGCTTTTTGGAGTGCAATGCCGGCTGACGCGCCCATGAGGAGAAACTCATAAAACTTTTCGACAAGTTCCTGCGCGCTCACATCGCTTACGGGCCAATTTGTGGTTACGATAGTGGTAGAGCCTGCAAGAATGAAGCTACGGACAAATCCAACCAATTCTTCCCCACCGAGAGAGCCAGAAATCGCTGTTTCGCATGCACTCAAAACTACAATGGGTATATTCAATTTTAATTGAGTGACTTCACGGGCGGTTAAGGCCGAAGACGCGAAAAGCAGCTGACTTAAAATTGGTTCTGGTGTAATAAATATGCCATGACCCGCAAAATGAATGATGGTCTGATCTTTTGCATTTTTAACGAAATCCGCCTCTTTTGATTTTTTTGTTAATAGCAATTGAACCTTGAACCCTTTGTCTTTTAACATGCGAGCGACCTCACGTGCTTCAATTTCTGCATTCGGTAAATCAAGGGTGGGATTGCCAACAATAAGAGCGGAATTCTTGAGGGTAGGATGCTCTTGCAGAAATTTCATTCGTTTTTGGAGGGTAATGCGACTAAGATCTAGACTGTAATTTCTAATCACACAGTATTTTTGTCCCCAGTATTGATTTTTATGGTAAATGATTTCAAATGGAATGGAGTTAAGTTGTTTGTGCGGAATAATAAAGAGGTATTGAATTAGGTCAGAAGCATCCAATTCTTGATAAATTCCCGCGGGAATTATTTTTGTAGAGAATTTTTTTGCCGCATCTTGGAGTTTTTTCTCATCGCCCTCGATTAAAGCCGTTTTATAACTAGCTATGATTGTATCAAGTTCTTTAGAAGTCAGGTCACTTTGAAATAATTTGGTCGCTTCAGGAGTAATGAAGAATACCATTAAAGTTGCTTTTATGGGATTCCAGATAAATTCGAGGATAGCCCAATGTTTTTCTTGGTTAAATACTTCTAAAACTTTCGATAAAATATCATATTGAAGTGGTGGTTTCACATTGCCAGAATCAATACACTTCATCCATACATCGCGCCGACATTCTTGCAGTTTCGTATGAAGTTCTGCGATTTCCTTTTCTAATTTTTCTCTATCTTGCGCCATTTGCGGCAACTCACCCCCTCGTCGCGCAATTTCACAATATCGCATCCCAAAATGATATAAATCGCGCTCCAAGTCCCGTAAATGCGCAAGCGATTTCTCTTCTTCTTGTAAGAGATTTTTAACATACGGGCAGGTATCTAACGATTCATTAGCCAAATGTTTAATCAGCTCACGGCTCTTGGATTGTTCAATAGCGTTTAGGCTGGCTTCGTAATTCTCTAATTTTGCTTCAAGATAGCTTAGGTCGTCGTAAAGAGGGACTATTTCTTCCTGGAGTGCTGTACGATATTCTTCAACAGTAAGGGATTCCTTTAAATCTTCCCTTAATTGAATACACTCTCGTAATAATCGGGCTGCTTCTTTGGTATCACCTTGTTTATCTTTGATAAAGGCGAGGTGTTGATAGCAGCGCGATAACCCGAATTTATCGCCAATTTTTTTATAGAGCTCAATTGATTTGTTATAGTGCGTTATTGCAGAAGAAATGTCACCGCTACTGGCAGTTAATTCCGCAGCTGCCAAATTAAAATGCCATAACGCTAAATTTGCGGGATCCTGTGCCTCATCTCTTTCTATTCGTTCGAGTTCACGGGATTTAGTCATTAATCGCATTTCATGAGCTAAGGCTTTTTCATAATCATCCTTTATGTGATGAATTTCTTTTAAATATTGAGCGGGATCAAGCCCCTCTCCGACTATTCCTCCTACCGTTTGGATTAAGTCCGCAACTTTTTGAAGACTTTTTAATCGGTTTGATATAGCACCGGGTTGTTCGGCAGATTCCCTAGCAATTTCTAAGTAAACTTCCACTGCTTTTTTCCAATCCTGCGTATTATAGAAAAGGATCCCTTTATTCCAGAGAGTATTTACATATCCTGAGTGATCCTGGTTATCTCTATAAATACGCCCAGCCTTGTTAAATTCGTCGAGTGCTTCCTTATAGTTTGCCAATTTTTGAAGCGCAATACCCAGCTCAACTCGCAGATTCGCCATGATCGTTGCGCTTTCAGATCTACTACCTTGTAAAACTTTAATTCCTTCCTGTAAGAGCAGTTTAGCTTCATCACTTTTCCGAATGGTGTTGAGTGTATGCCCCATATACAAGTAAGTTTGAGCTAATTCATCTTTATATGCGGTATTTTTTAGTAAATTGACCCGGGCAGTTAATTGCTGCATGGCTGCCTCATATTTATATTCCCCAATTAACGTTTGAGCCTTAGCCATCAATTCGTCGGCTTTTACTAAAATCTTATCGCGTGGTTTTGCTCGAGGGACACTTATAGAGGGCTCTCCACTCACCCTAATCGCACGGGGCGCGACCTCTGATTGAGTTACCGAAAATTCGCGGGGCGCTACTTCGGCTTGAGTTGCGGGCGAGATTTCCTTTTTCGCGATAAAGGCGGGAGCAGCTATATTTAACTCAAGACCAGATGAAATTACTTCTTCTTTAATCGGTCTAACTTCCTCTTCAACCACGAGATCTTCAAGCTTGACCTCTGGCTTTTCTTCTTTCACTTTCTTTTTTTCTTTTTTCTTATCTTTCTCTGGCGATCCCATGAAAAATCAACTCGATGAGCGTATTATTATCGTTTAATAATCTAGAAAACGAGAATTAACAATTTACTAGGTATTCATTCCTCTGTTTAATTAATTCCGTTTAATAATAGTAAATATAGAAGCTCAAGAATTTAAAAAACCTTTTTATATATTAATCTTTAACGTTAAAACGACGAGGTAAATTAAAATAATGAGGTAAATTATGAGGTGAAATTGTATGCCAATTTATCCAGTCGCGAAAAAAGATAAAGTTAAGCAACCGGAAATAGATCCCAGCTGTTGGATTTCCGAACATGCCGTCATCATAGGTGATGTTACTATTGGACCAGAAACGGTAATTTATCAAGGGGCGATTATCCGAGGCGATTTTGGCAAAGTTACTATTGGTGCCAAAAATGTGATCCAAGATAACGTCATGATTAATACTGCCGAAGGTTTCAAGACCGTCATTGGGGATAATAACTTGTTTGGATTCGCATGTTTATGCCACGGTTGTACCATTGGGAATAACAGTGTCATTGGAATTAAAGCCACGGTAATGACCGGTGTCAAGGTGGGAAATGATTGTTTGGTCGGAGCCAATGCGTTTGTGAAAATGAACGAAAAAGTGCCCGATGGTCAAAAATGGATTGGCGAAGAATTGAAAGGCGAAAATAAAGCTGGCGCAATGTGGGAAGCCGGACGACAATCCTGGCGCAAAAATGGAATGTGGCTGAAAGAACAAGAAAAGAAATGCTAAATCTTTTTATGATTTCCTATTATTTTTTCTTTAAATCATTTTAATACTTACTTTTTCTTAAATTGTCTAAAATTAGGAAAAAATTTAGCTATTTATTCATTTTAAAAAAGAAATTAAAATAAAAAGTAAGGTATGTTGCTCAAAAATAAAAAATAAGGGCTTAATGCTTTACCGCAGCCGACTTTTTACGACTACGTCCTGCTTTATGAATAGCCAGCCCATGGACATCTTCTACAGTTTCAAGTACCATCTCGGAAATAGTTGGATGACTGTGAATGGTTTTTGCAATATCGTGGCAGGTCAACCCATTTTTCATCGCTAATGAAATTTCGGAGATAAGCTCCGGAGCTTCAGCTCCAACGCAAGAAGCACCTAGTATTTTATCGGTTTCTTCATCAGCAATAACCATCATGAATCCTTGTTCTTCACCTGCACATTTTGCTTTCCCGAGAGCTGCATAGGCAAATCGACCAACAGAAATCTTTAACTTTTTATCACGTGCCGCTTTTTCCCGAATTCCAACAGATCCAATTTCCGGACTGGTAAAGATCGTTGCAGGGAGGACATCATAGTTGGGCTCCATCGGTGTAACGTCAAACCCACCAATACTTGCTAAGGCATTAAATACTGCGATATCGCCTTCGTAGCTCGCTTTATGTGCAAGCATGGCGCCACCTGTTACATCACCAATTGCATAGATTCCTGGCGCATTGGTTTCTAGCGTCTTTGGATTGACAGTAATTTGACCTCTGTTGATTTGTACACCAAGGCTTTCCAGCCCGATATTCCCCGATACTTTATTCCGGCCGATAGAGACCAGACAGATATCCGCTTCATAATAACTTTTTTCAGCAGAATTGATTTCTTCTTTAGGTACTTTTGCAGAACAGCAGGTCGCTTTTACCCCGGTTCCCGTGTTTTCTACCTTTAATACATTTTGAGATTCAAAGATTTCAATATTCATCTCTTTGAATTTTTTCTTTAATTCATTCACTACTAATTTCTCTTCCGTTGCTAAGATTGTATCAAGATATTCGAGAATGGTCACTTTTGCACCCATTCGGCAGAAGATGTTAGAAAATTCACAACCAATGACTCCACCGCCGATAACCAGTAGCCGTTTGGGGACCGTTTTGAAGTCGGGAGAGAGAATGTCATCGCTTGTCAAAATACGTTTATGGTCAATATTGAATGCCGGAATCAAGGCGGGTTCCGATCCGGTTGCAACAATTATGCGTTTTCCTTTAATCACCTTTGGATTTTTCCCTTCTACTTTCACTTCAAACCCTGTATCTTTTTTGCCACCTTTTATTGATCCGACCCCATAAAATATATCGACTTTTCGACCTTTGATCAATTCCTCAATTCCTTGTACCAATTCAGTTACCACTTTATTTTTACGCTCCACGGCCTGTGCGAAATCGATTTTCGGTGCTGGTACGATTACACCAAAGGCTTTCGCTTTTTCATGCAATTCCTCGATTAGCTTCGCAGAACTATAGAGCGCCTTCGTTGGGATACACCCCCAATTGAGGCAAGTTCCACCTACTTTGCTCTTTTCCACCAACGCTACTTTTGCATCATACTGTCCGGCGCGTATAGCCGCATGATAACCACCAGGGCCTGCGCCTATAACTATCAAATCATAAACTTCGGTTTCCATTACTTTTCACCTAACTTCTTTAAATTCTTAAAAACTAACTTTTTTAAAATCCTAAAAACTTATTCATCGATTTCAAATCTCCTTTTTTCAATAAAATTAAATATTAAAAGAAAGAGAAGAAGGTTCTAACAGCTAAATATAAGATTAGTAAAGCGAGTTGAGAAACCAAGATGATAAATCAGGGAGATAAATGTTATTTTGATATTGATATTAATATTTATGAGGATAATAGTCCATATATGGAAAAAAATAGACCGTGGCAGAAAATAGTCCCTTCTTTTATTCCAAAAGCCTTACGATATCCGGACCATATACCGAATTTATATTGTCTCCTAGTCCGTGCTGCCGCAGAATTCCCGAATGTATGCGCCATTTTCGATTATGATCTAAATGTTAAATATACATATCGGGAAGAAAAGTATTATGTTGATAAATTAGCAACCGCCTTGTGGAATTTGGGGGTACGGAAAGGGGATGGCGTAGGGCTATTCACTGCAAATTGCCCCGAATTTTACTTCGTACTATTTGCGGTGCTTCGCTTAGGGGCGATTCTCATTCCTATTAATCCCCTCTTGCAAAAAAACGAAGTCTTACACATTATAGATAGTGCCGGGATAATGAAGGTCATAATCACACATCAAAGACAGTTAGGCGTCGTAAGACGGGCTGTCAAACAAGCCCCTATTGACAAGATTGTGGTCATCAAGCGCGAGAAAGCGGATGAAGATACGCAAGATTTTGATCAAATCATGAACGAGGCTGAATCACATCCGCCGGAGGTTTCAGTAAATATTAAGGAAGACTTGGCTTTATTGATGTTTACGGGAGGGACCACGGGATTACCCAAAGGGGTTATGCTGACTCACTTTAATCTATTAGCAAATGTGGGGCAATCTAGCCAGCGGTTATATGAGATAAATAAAGCCTTACAAATTCGCGGGAAGTGGACAAATTTGGCCATTCTTCCACTGTGCCACATCTATGGCGTTTTAATGGCGTTGAATACAACTCTTGCTGGTTACATGAACGTTATTTCTTCCTTCGACCCTGCTAAAATACTTGAAATTATTAGCAAATATAAAATTCAAGTCTTTTCTGGGATCCCCACCATGTTTTTAATGATTGCAAATCACCCAGCTTTTAGAAAATATGATTTATCGTCGCTCCAATTAGTGACGAGTGCCGCAGCAGAATTACCACCGAGTATTGGTAAGAAATGGGAAGATGTAGGAGTTAAGGTCGTGCAAGGTTATGGATTAACGGAATGCAGTCCTGCAACCCATTTACAACCTATAGAATGGTGTAAAACGATTGATGAATCCATTGGACTTCCCGTCCCGGATACCGACGCTAAAATCGTCGATCCCGCCGATCCTAGCAAAGAAATGAAAATCGGAGAAATGGGTGAACTCTTACTTCGTGGTCCGCAAGTGATGAAAGGGTATTGGCGGAATCCGGAAGCGACTGCTACGGTATTATTAGAAGGTGGCTGGTTAAGAACCGGAGATCTTGCTAAAATGGATGAGAATGGCTATTTCTACATTGTTGGCCGTTCTAAAGAAATGATTAAATATAAAGGCTATCGCATTTTGCCCTTTGAAGTGGAAAAGACTTTGTACGAGCATCCCGCAGTTCTTGAATGCGCCGTCATTGGTCTTCCCCGCGAGGATGTGGGCGAAACCATTAAAGCTTTCATTAAGTTACGCCCAGAATATAAAGGAAAAATTACAGAACAAGAGATCATTGAGTGGTCTAAAGGAGAGATGGCAGGTTATAAATGGCCGCGGATTATCGAATTTGTGGAAACTATTCCTAAAACCCCTGTCGGAAAAGTATTTCGTCGT
>CAYGYC010000029.1:0-22118 GCA_964353755.1 uncultured archaeon
AACCGCTGAAAATTTAAGAATTTTTTTCTTGATAAAAGCGCTTCAAAAAAAAGAAGGTTGGATACGGTAGTTCCTACATGCGTAGAATGTAACTTAGTTCTTGGGGCTAAATTCCGAAAATGCCCTAAATTTCCTTTTGTTATATATTATGGTTATTAGTCCCACCAAGAGAAGAATCGACAATATGCCTTCAAAACTAGGAATTCCCGTTGGAGTAGTGATGCTTATTTCTAACCACCATAATTCAAATTTGATGTAGGCATAGAGAAGAAGTCCGGTTTCGTTATCATAGATTGTGTTAGTTATTTGAGAACCCCATGTAAAATTAAAAGAAACAACCGATCGATTTTCTCCTAAAAATACTCCATAGGCTGTTTGAATGATTATAGAAGCTCCCGCACGTTCGTTTGTCGCATTATTTGCTATTGCTATCTGTGTAGCCCAATTGGTCGGGCAAAGAAATGCCGGATCGAAAGAGTAATTCGAGT
The DNA here is from genome assembly GCA_964353755.1 of uncultured archaeon. Lineage (GTDB taxonomy): Archaea > Asgardarchaeota > Lokiarchaeia > Helarchaeales > HEL-GB-A > CAYGYC01. The sequence continues at coordinate 489 of CAYGYC010000029.1, forward strand.
AGGGGGGCCACGCGGGACCGGTGATTAGCATCAAATTCAAACCAATATCATGGCGGTCAATGGAATCCAGGGTGAGATTACCTATTTCGATTGAGCCACCACAAGTTGAAGGGTTCTGTACTCGAAACTCGATGTTTTCCCCGACATTAAGAACGTAATCCGCAACAGGGAGATAATCAGTGGTAGTCCAAGTCCCAGGTTCTACTAGATTGGTAGTTTCATTGTAATCCAATACTTCCCATGATAACTCATCACCGGCTTGTACTGGATTAAAACAGCTAGACGCCTTTACACTGCTGAGATTGAGGGAAACGGCAGTAAGTAAGATTATAATACTTAACGCTAAAAAAATTTGTTTTCTCATGGTAACCAAAACTTTTTTAAATGACTTGAGCTATAGGATGATCTATACTATGTAGGACAAATTAACCCATATAAAAATCTTTCTCAATCGATCCTATGGCTGGTCGCACTATGAAAAAATTCCGCGCTTACATGTTTCTCGGAGTAATAGTAGTGATGCTAATGCCTTTGCTATTTTATAGCCTTAATTTAGCTAATAATACAATCAACACGCGCGACTTAGATGGTACCAGAATTATACCTTCGTCCGAAATGAAAATGATCAGCAATATAACGCTCATTCTCAATTATAACGATGGACAGAATGTAACCTACACCAACCTCACCTTAATGGGCGATATTTCGGCATATAATGCCACCGTATTTGCAATCGGCAAGGAAAACATTGATGAATACTGGGCCATTAATGGCGTTTTCATTAAGGGCATGAAAATCAATGAGATCTGGTATATTAATGGGAATGGAGGGCGCAATTGGCTTTATTATGTTAATGGAATATTCGCAGGCGTAAGTAGTTCTGTCGTTAGATTATTAAATAATTCGATTGTCGAATGGAAATTTGTAGCCGGGAACCCCTACCCTGATCCTGATCCCGATGGAGATTTTTGGGTATATACCGGCATAATCATAGGAGTAGCCGCCGTTTGTGTAGTTGGAATCATATTCATTGTTAAGAGAGGTATTTAACTAACCAGGTATGAACACGGGTGAATATTGGATGCAAAAACAGAAAATAAAAGAGTATAATGCCGCAGAATCAGACGTACAGAGATTAGATCAAAATTCAATCAATCCCTATCCTTCTCAAAAATTATCCATTAAAATTACCTTAATTTCGTTATTTGCCGCCCTTGCTATTGGAATGAGTTATACCTTAGCTCCGCTTATAAATATCGAGGTGATGTCCGTAATTTTATTTATTGCAGGCTTTCTCTATGGAAAATATGTGGGCATTTTTGTGGGGTTAATTTCTTCAGCCATCTATTATGGCTGGAATCCCTTCGGTGTGCCCGCTCTCCCTATTTACATCGCGTGTGTGGGATGTATGACCTTTATTGGATTTATTGGGGGATCTTTAAAATTTTCAGAAACCCAGAGCACCAAAATTAATTATTCTAAATCCACTATTGGTAAATTTGCTTTCATTGGATTTGCTTACACTTTGTTATTTGATATTCTAACCAATCTTGTTTTTGCGTATTGCTATTATGGTGGAAATGTAATGTTTGCCTTTATTTACGGTTTTCCGTTTATGCTAATCCATCTTATTTCAAACAGTATAATTTTCGCGCTCTTAGTGATTCCCGTTTATAATGCGGTCACTTCTATTTAATTCGAAAATTCTATTAAATAGATTAAATATGCAAAATATCATTTCTTTTCTATAAACTTAAATAATCGAAAGATCCTTCATTTTTATTTAAAAATTTCATCGAAGTGACCGAATATATCCGTTAATTTTAAAGAACTGTGTTTAAATTTACAGAAATTATTAGAGACGGCAGTAAGGAAAAATTTAGCAGAGGGAATTCTACTCTCTGGTGGCTTAGATACCAGTATTATAGCTACCATTGCATCACAATTCAAATCATTAAAAGCATTTACTGTTGCTTTTAAGAATGCTCCCGCTCCAGATATTCCATATGCAAGTTTAATGGCTAAAAATTTGAATTTTGAGCATATTATTCATATATTTGATGAAAAGGAGTTATATGAAGCCCTTTCCCTTGTAATAAAAATTATGAAATCATTCGACCCAACTTTAATCAGGAATAGCGTCCCAATTTATATTGGTCTTAAAATAGCAAAAGAGCATGGAATTCGCACCATTTTGACAGGCGATGGCGCTGACGAAATTTTTTGCGGCTATGATTGGTTATTTGATCTCAAAAATGAGCAATTGAATATGGAATTGAAGAAATTAACTGAGGTAGAAAATTTTTTCTCTATTCCACTCGCAAAAGAACTTGGAATTGCCCCTAAAACCCCGTATTTGGAGCCCCAAGTTAAAAGTTTCGGTCTTAATATAGATGCTGACTATAAAATTCGAAAAGAAAATGGTTATACATATGGTAAATGGATTTTACGGAAGACCTTTGAGAGAATTTTGCCGAAAGAAATCGCGTGGAGAATCAAAACCCCAATTGAGATTGGTGCGGGCACTACTATTCTTCCCGACTTTTTTAATCAAAAAATTTCAGATGAAGAATTTCAGAAAAAACAGGAACTTTACAAGTATGACGACAAAGTAACTATTTGTGATAAAGAACAGTTATTTTATTACGAAATTTACAGATTATTAGTGGGAGTTCCATATTTATCTGCGGAGAGAGGTAAAGTTTGCCCTTATTGCTATTCAAATATCCTCAAGAAAGCGACTTCTTGCCGAATCTGTGGAGCAGATCTGATTTAATTTATCAAATTTTTATCTTAGTTTTTTAAGGGAAAATCACTATAATAGGATTTATTTTTAATTTGAGATACATTCATTCAATGTTTAGAATGTAAATAGGTTTTACCAAATTCTGCGTAATTTGAAATCCTTATAGAAGGGACTTACTATCACTGCTAATATTATTAAAAAATGTATTCAATTACAAAATTTATTAGAGAATGTAGTGAAAACTAATTTAGCTGATGGAATTCTACTCTCAGGCGGCTTAGATACCAGTATTATAGCTGTTATTGCATCAAAATTTAAATCGTTGAAAGCGGTCACCATTGCATTCCAAAATGCCCCTGCACCTGATGTCGAATATGCGGTTTTGATAAGTAAACAATTAGGATTGCAACATACTATCCATTATTTTACTGAAGCCGAATTATACGCCGCCCTTCCTGTGGTGATAAAAGCCACCAAATCATTTGACCCAATGGAAATTCGTAACAGCGTCGTAATTTACCTCGGTTTGAAGATCGCCAAAGAAAATGGCATCCATACGATTTTTACCGGGGATGGGGCGGACGAACTTTTCGCGGGATACAGTTACTTGTTCGGTCTGGAAAAACGCAAATTGGACATGGAGTTGAAGAAACTCTCTGAGGTAATGACCTTCTCCTCTGTTCCACTCGCAACAGAACTGGGACTGGAGGCGGTCCTCCCGTTTTTAGAGCCGCACGTTAAAAATTTTGCGCTTCATCTTGATTCCCACTACAAAATCCGAGAAGAAAACGGGCAGCTATACGGGAAATGGATTCTACGGAAAACCTACGAGCGCCTTTTGCCTAAAGCGATTGTATGGCGGGTAAAGACCCCCATCGAAGTGGGTGCGGGCACCACCATTCTCCCCACATTTTTCAATCAAAAACTTTCTGATAGCGCATTTCAAGAAAAGCGCGAAAGGTATCAAATTGAAGACCATGTCACGATTCGTGATAAAGAACAATTGTTTTACTATGAAATTTATCGATCACTACTAAAAATTCCCCCTCCCTTAACGGTTGGTGATAAAACTTGCCCCTATTGCCAATCACCTCTCTCTAAAAAAGCAACTTATTGCCGGATTTGTGGGGCCTATCCGGTCTGATTCTCCCAATTTTCATTTACAATTTTCTTATGAGGTAAGGTGTGTATATATGTAATTGAAAAAAAAATACCAGACTATCCTACCGTGATGGTTGAAAAAGCATTAGTTAAATCCCTCCGTCCGGAGACCAGTTGGCTCCGTCCTCAATGACGGGCGGCAGATAATCAATTAAATAAATGTAAACTTTATTTAGTATGGTGCAATGAATATGTTACTAGCGGTTCGCTGTCCGCCCGTCATCCGGGTTTCGCTTTCAAATGAAAAAGAAGATTTGGAAGATAATCAAATATAAAAATAAAAATCTATAATCTTTTAAATGAACTATTATTTTTTAAGTAACGATAGTCCCCTGTTCAATAGGATATAATCAATCAGTCAAGTCGGATTGTAGCTAGATGAAGAGTATTTTTAAACTGCAAATCGATGACCTGCCGCTGGATAAAAGGTATCTTGATCAGTTTAAGGCGAGAGGGTTCTCGACCTTTTTTCCCCCACAGGCGTTGGGAGCGTTAGCCCTCTTTAATATGCCGATCATTGATAAAGTAGTTGAATTTGATGAGAAAGTATATGCAGAGCATCAAATTCCTTCTTATAAGTTACTGTATGAGAAAGTCCAGCAAGTGGATAAAGACAATCCCCCGCTCGGCGAGGATTTAGGACAATTGGCAAAATTACGAGAGAATTATTTGTTTTGTCTCCCCACGGGGGTAGGGAAAACCTTACTTGGCTTATTAGCAGCGATAAAAGCCCTCCCCTATAAAACCTTATGGTGTTTTACATTAAAGGCCATTGCGAATGAAAAATATATGGATTTCAAAGACTTGGTGAAAGGGCTCGGCATTAAAATAGGGATCAAAACGGGGGATTATTCGACTGAAGGCGATAACTTCTTAAAGAATTATGACTGGATTATTGCGACGCCTGAAGCTGCTGATAGCCTTCTTACCACCCAGCCCTCTTGGTTGGATGAAGTGAAACTGGTGGTTCTGGATGAAATTCACATGGTTCATGATGAATCTCGGGGCTTCAAGTATGAGGATTTGGTGGCTAAGAGCCGATTTCACAACTTTAATCTAATTGGTCTGAGTGCCACGGTGAGTAATGCCGTTGAATTAGCCAAATGGCTCGATGCAAATTTAATCTTTAGCGACTGGCGGATGGTCCCCCTGAGAAAAGGGGTAGTCTATGGCAAACAAATTTATTATTCAAAAACCGAAACGAAAAATTTACGGGCCACTTCATCTGACGATGCCATCAATGCCGCCATTAATTTCATTGAAAATGATGAGCAGGTTCTGTGCTTTGTAGATAGTCGGTTGCGTGTCCAAGAAAAGGCGAAAAAATGTGCACAACTGTTACACGAGCGGGGATGGAAGCCGGATACAAAAATTGCTGTCCCAGATTCGGAATCGGGCGTAGGGGAATCCCTAAATGAGTTAGTTCAATATCGGGTCGCCTTTCATATGGCCGGCTTATCTTTAGAAAATCGCAAAGCGGTGGAAGATTTATTTCGAGAAGGCCTCCTGAAAGTGATTTGGGCGACTCCCACGCTCGCTGCGGGAATCAACCTGCCCGCGAAACGGGTCATTCAAGACGGTTATAAGCGATCGACGCGAGGGCATTGGACCTGGCTCCCCGTCATTGAAGTCCATCAACGCTGGGGGCGTGCAGGCCGACCTCAGTATGATACTATGGGCTATGGGTATATTACGGCACGAAAATCTTCCACGGATGACGCAGGCGAACGGCTGAATAAAAAGGAAGAAATCGATCGGCTCTTAGAAAAATATGTCTTAGGAACCCCGGAACCCATTTTGAGTAAATATCTAGTCGAAACAAATCTGTATTGTAGTTTATTGCGCTGTATTAGGGCACACTATGCAACCACCGTTGATCAAATTTTGAAATATTATGGAAACACCCTAAGTTCCATCCAATATCCCAAAAGCAAAGAAATCATTCTTAAAGCCCTTGAGTTTCTAGATAAAAATGGATTCATATTACGGAAACCCCACCGAATCCGCACCACCAAGTACGGGAACATCACCTCGGATCTTTATATTCATCCGCTCACCGCCCTGACCTATACCAAAGGGATTGAATTGATGGATGACAACCCTGACCCTATCACACTTGCTTTTGTTGTGTGTAAGGCACCGGATGCCATCACGCTACCCGTGCGCAGACCAGAAGAAGCCGGCTATTGGAATTTTTATGAGACTAATAAAATTCTATTTCCTATCGACATTGAAGATGAGTTTGACCTTCGCGCGGTAAAGACCGCCTTAGTGCTGGATGATTATAAGGAGGAAGTCCCGATTCGTGCCTTAGAAGAGAAATACAATATCAATGTCGGTGATTTAACCCCCATCGTTACTAAACTCGGATTCATTCCGTGGTTATTTAATGCCATGGCAAAACTTGCGGCCTACCATCAGCGAACCGCTTTAATTCCGCGCATCGAAGTTCTCGGAGACCGGATTACCTACGGCGTAAAGGAAAAACGTCTGCCGCTGATCAATATCCAATATATTTCCCGAGAGCGATCTATTGCCCTACAGGAGGCTGGGTTCCAAACCGTTGAATCCCTTGCCAATGCTGATTTAGTCGCCTTGCGCGAAGTGAAAGTGAAAGGCTACAAACTCGGCACTTGGGCCGATCGCATTCAAAAAAATGCAAGAGCGTATATCGAAAAAGGGAAAGATTTAACCATTCAATACTCCCCCCCGGTGGTGCGCGAGCCTAAAAAATATCTCCCCGCCCAAAAAAGTATTCTCTCCAAATTTACTCAGAAAAAATTAATCCTTTACGAATAGGCTCAATCCACGGTTCTGACTTTCCCCGTTTCCGGCTGATAGATAAGCCCTTTCGCAATTAATTGCTCGATAGCTCGCTCCATAAACGGTCGTTGAAGATTATTGCGTTCTCCTTCGGCATACACGTCTTCAACGGGCACGGCTTCTCCTCTTTGACGCACCATATCGCGAATGAGATCATGCAGCTGTTCCATGCGATCGCGCTGCGTTTTGGATTGTCCCGTATAGATGATATCGATATCCGACATTCCTGTTTCCTGATCCGTTCCCACCTGCCGTATTGATACTTCGAGGAGTCGGATTGCCGCCTCCGCATCTTCGATCGTTGCCTCATTGCGTAAAGCCATCCGGGCATGCGCTTGCGTCAATCGGATGAGAGCGCCTAACTGCCGAGCCGTTATTGGCACGGGGGCATTCTGCTGCTCTCCCGCACTCCGCTTCTCCACATAGAATTCTTTTAATCGAGCTGCCGCATCTGCAGATAGAGTTGGATGGCAGGATGTTCGCGCATAGTGAATATATTTTCGTAAGAGCGCTTGATCAATGGGTGGTTCAATCGCTTCGGCAATGCTCTGAATGATTAAATCAGCCATTTGTTTATCCCGTTCTGATTCCGGACGATCCTTGAGAATGAAGATTAAGTCAAATCGCGACAAGATTGTCGGGGGCAATTTTTTAATATTTTCAGCCACATTCTTATATTCATCATACCTTCCAAATGCCGGATTCGCCGCCGCAAGAATCGATGTTCTTGCATTTAAAGTAGCCACAATTCCCGCCTTTGCTATGCTAATCGTGCGTTGCTCCATTGCCTCGTGGATAGCAACCCGATCGGAGGGCTCCATCTTGTCAAATTCATCTAAACAATTATGGACAATAATACCATTAGACAAAAAGTTGTGATGCTCTGGAATATGTAAATCATACACATATCCCTCGTATTCTACCGACCTGATTTCTCCGATTTGCTCCAAAAAATAATCGCGAGTCAATAAGAAATCTATTTGATCCTTGGTTTCAGTATCCAGCAAATCTACTAACTGGTTTTTAATTTTTAGAAGTTGAATTCTGGATGGCTGATATTTTTTATTCTTATAGTAAAAGATAGTACTCCACAGACCCTTTTCTTGTAAAAGCGATTTGTTTATGGAAGAACTTATGCGATTACATATTTTTGCAACCAACTCCCCGGGAATTTTATCACTCGAAGATGAAACCAAATGTTTTTTAAGCGGGATTTCCTTAACTTTAAGACAATACGGTTTTATAGCATTCAATAGCTGTTCAATATCTTCCCTTCCTGTTATTCTAACATCAATAAGATTTTTCTGTTTAATAAGTCGTGAAAAGCAGTCAAATCGCCTCAAGGCAAGCATGAATGCTTTACTACTTTCTTCATCATTTGACAAGAAAAACTCAACATGAATTGTTTCATACGTTTTATCGCCCTTTTTCCCCGTTTTAATTGAAATGCATCCATCCGAATCTAGACAGCCCGCGATAAAGGCACTCAATTCATCATTCGGAAGTTCTAATAGGTTTTGAAGATGATTTTCTGTAAAATATTCATAAATGTACGCAATTAAATTTGAGTTTTGATATAAAATAACATTTTCACTTTCTACTTTTTGCCCTTTTATTGAACTTATGGTTTTTCTTTCATAAGAACCAAGGTTATTATACGAAAAGATGTTAAAATATCCCTTGAGTTGCTCAATCTGCTCCTTTTTCTTTAAGGATTGCGTAATTTGAACTGATGACCTCCTTGGTGTAATTCTAACATGACCATCCCCATAAACAAACCCTAAGAAATATGCCAGTTCAGGAGTGATTTTATTGACTTTTAATAATTCACCTGAAGATTTTCTACCATATTTTAGATATCTTTCTCTCCATTCAGGACAAATCTTCAAATCATTCAGTATCTGCCGTAGCTTTCCTGCCTTTATTTGCGATCTTCCTGATAAAACATCCCGCTGAACTTCATATTTTCTGTTAAACTCGCTTAAAGTTTTGTATTTCCCTTGAATTTTATTCCGAAGGTCGCGCTTTTCTTCGTTTCCGAGAATTACTAACCAATCATCTGGTATTATATCAAATAAGTAAATCGGTGCATTAGCGTTAAGCATTTTCAAAGGCGCAATAATGTAATCATTTTGGTTAAAATACTGTGCCTCTTTCCATTGTAACGTATTTCCATCAAGTAATTTATGGTCTGGAGTAAGTTTAATTTCAAAACCTGAATCAAATTTCATGTTTAAAAGGGTTCCCTTATAATACTTTCTTCTCACTACGGTTGATTCTGAAGTTGTAGCTGTAAGATTAGAATTAATTGAGCAACTATTTGCTTTCAATGCCGATAATTCAATCTCTTCATTCTTCGATTGCGCCTTAACTTTGTGTTTAGTATTAAACGCATTTTCTATCGAAACCAATCTATTATTTATTAAGATTTTAGAATCACTAGCCAAACATGCAATCCCCCGATCGGCCAGGACGAGGGCACCCGCTTCCAGGGCGAAATCGCCAGTATCCTTATCGCGTAAGACCGCCGCCGTCAGCCCGACCGCCGTGGAGCCTTTCCCGGAGGTATAAAGGCCGCGCGGCGCAATTTTCGAAACGATTTGCAATAGCATTGATTTCCCCGTGCCAGGATCTCCAACTAATAAGATATGTGATTCTCCCCGAAAATTAGTGCCCGTTTTCTGATCTTTTACCTCGCCGCCAAATAATTGAAGGGCAATAGCCTCCTTGATATAGTCATTGCCGTACATGGTGGGTGCAATGGAATGAATGATTTTACGATGAATCCATTCATCCTGCGCGAGTTCTAGAATTTTCTTTTTTTCTTCTGGCGTTACATCAAGGCTCTCCGTGTCAATTTCGGAGGTATCTACACTATTTACCTCCAGATAAACGTGAAAGGTTTTGAGCACCCCGTGCTGTCCCATATCTTGCGACGAGTAGAGGATTCCAACCGCCGTTATTCGATTACCCGGGCGAACGGAATCTACCATATCCTCCTTCAGGTACGCATCGAGCGAGCGCGGAAGTTGTCCTGCCGGGAGTTCTTCGGGTTTTTCCTGAACCCGAATTTTTTGCCAATCGATAAAAGTGGATTCTTGGGTGATAAAGGTGAAAGGTCCTTTTTTATTGCAGGCGTTATTGGTGCATTGATACGGCTTGGTATAAGAATCTCCCTGAATCACCGAGACTTTTTCCCCACAGGCGCGGCATTCAAAAACGCCTTCCATTAATTGCGGTTTTACTTCGCTAGAACGTGTCAAAATCCCATTGACCGCAATCAATTTTCCGATGTGGTTCGCCCGAATTTTCCGTAAATGCACCCGGTGACTTTCAGGTAAATTTATAAACCGTGCATTAAACGGCCGGGTCGCATAATCTTCCGCTTCAATCACCATAACATTGCGAATAGCTTGTCCAGCGGCATTTATACACTCGAGCGGTGCTTGTAACGTGCGACGGGCGAGTTCCGGATCAAAGTTCCATAAATCATCAAAATTAATTTCGAGCGATAGTCCTGCCTGAATAGGCAGTTTTTCTATTAAGTTTCGATACTTTATTTGCCCTTCGACCGTGAACTCTTTAAAAAAAGTTTCATAGCGGGCAATGGGATCAAATTCACTCTCTTGCGCCACAAAAAAACCTCTCTCACGAAAAATTGCAGTTAACTTTTAAAATCTTATGAGTAAAACTGTTATTTAAACTCATGTGCGATGTAGGTAATATATTGATTCTATTTTCCCGTAACCTATTCTCTTTAATTCTCTCAATTATACTGCCTATTCCATTTAAACACAAGAGATTTTAATATACTGACAGGCATCCGAAAATTATGCTTAAATGAGGAATTGATCCTCCCAATCCTTTAAAACTTTACGTAAACTTTCCATTAATTTCTTTTCTTCGGTAGTACAGTTCTGAAGGATATCCGGACTCTCCCTGCCGGTGCTCGCCACGATGCGCAACAGCTTGTAAAATCGACGGGACGCGACATCGCGAAACAACGATTTAATCTTCTCGATTTTCTGGAGCAAGCGTAAATCCGGCGTTTTCTGATATTTAGATGCTAATTCGAGGAGATCCTCATGAATTTTCACATAAAAGTTAGGATCAATCTGCGTTAATTGAGGATTAGGGAGTTCGCGGTATAAAATTTTATCTAAATCACCAGTATCTATCGGTTTTAAATCCAGAAACTTTGCATAATTTAAATCTACTAGAACTTTCGCTTGCCAATACGGCAATCGTGTGTCCTCTCCCTCTTTAAACGGTCCTATCTTCTCATCCTCCGAAATTTCAAGGTTCTCACAGCTTTTGAGCATCCTAATTCGTACTGGTTGATTCCGCCATTCAAAGATGAGGTCTTTTACCAATTCCCATTCCTGATTATTAATATCTTTAATTCTAGAAATAATTATTAATCTTATCAATTATTAATATCTTTAATTCTAGAAATAATAAATTAAAACACCGTTTAGAATATCTTCACCGTTTAGCATAGTCATTTAAATTAAAAAGTTTGAGGCGTTTTGATGACCCAACATACCTTTGGGGAGATATCAGATGATATCCCTACCAAATATCATTTACCTTTAGGTGTCAATATTTGGGATATGTTTAAGACCCATGGATGGGAATGGCTCAAATATTTTTTCACCGAATTTGGGAAAACGATTTATCAGCTCTCTACCATTCGTTTAAATGAATCGATCTTTATGGCTAAGGACGTTCTCGAGGGAAAAATTCCCCCCCTTCAAGCGGATAAGATTTTAACCTTTGCCTTCTTCCCGGTTGTTTTAGCAGTGAGAAGTGATTTACAACAAGGGATTATGAAATTATTATTTGGCGAAAGTGCGGATACCACCTTTTTATTTCTTCATGATTTTCAGGAGGGGCAATGCATGTTTGCTTTGAATACGCATCTGGAAGATGGGATTCCGGTCGACTGGTGGATTATAAATCAAGATGATGACTTTTTTAATCGGCGCCACATGAAACTGGGAATAAAATTGAAAGATTTACCTCAGAAAAGCAAAAACTTGGATCAGGCGGCGAGTCGGATAATAGAAACACTCCGTGACGCGAGAAATGAGCGCACGCCACAGTGGAATGATAGTGCTTACAGTATCGTCGTTACTTGGTGCAGCGCAGGTCTCAATATGGTCCTTGAGGCTTCTTCCTTTGAAGTCCTTGGGTTTATGTTTGACGGGATCGCTTCTAAAACGGCGTATAAACTCAAAGATTATTGGTTTAACTGGTGGCCCTCGCCTCCGATGGTCGGTAGTTTTTCCGCGGGGGATCAAAATGCCCGTAAAAAGTTTATGGATATGTTTGGCGGTCTTTTTACGGAACACCGCTTGTATCTCCATCCCGTGGAAGAGGAAGCACACGCGTTAATAAACGAACTAGTCCCTGAATGTTTTGCGTTCATGCGGAATAAATGGGACCAAAAGGGCCTGCCTATGCCCTTTCAGTCTTTCGATCGCGTGGCTCCAAAAACCGTTGATAAAAAAATTTACACCGACGCCAACACCCATCCGGAATTATTAGAAACCACGTATCCCGATGATCCCGCGGGACGTCTTAAGTTGGATGATTTACAGCTTACCTTTGAGGAAGTTTTAGAGGGGGCGTACCTGGATATTACTCCCGATTCCCGACGAAAGGATGTTTCCCCTGCTAAAATTATCAGTCGAAAACATGGGCGGCACACCCAATTTCTATGGAAAGAATCCCTCACCACTTCTAAGTGAAAAAGTGTGCCTTAGGGGGGCTTAATTATCGCACATCTATTTTTATAAATTTCCCACCGGACTTGGGAAAATCTGCTTGGATGAGATTGAAGACGTTGACCCCGCTGTTGACAGCCAATTGGGTGCCGATCCCATGCACATTGGTGCCAGCCGTATCTCCCGCGATGTAGAGCCCTTCGATGTGTGGGATTTTTGAAGAAATCCGCTTCTCACCGGCTTGATCCACGGTTAACGCCGTCCCCTCAACGGGCGCCTCGGATTTTCCCGTCGCTTTGATAATGTCTAAAGGCGTGGTGATATCGAGGAAATCGATATCCTTCTCAAAATTCGGATAAAACTCCAAGATCATTTCCCAATAGCGATCGATCCAGGGTTTCCAGCTCTTTCCGGGGGGCAACTTTGCCGGCGCGATTCCCCCGAAGATCATCAGTTGCTTATCTTTGGGGGCGAGGGCGGGATCCATATTAGAGGGGATGGGGCACATGAAAGCGGCATCTGTAGGGATTTCACCGCGATCTAAGGCGGTCCAGACTTTCTTCAAGGAATCCGCATTGATCTCAGTTGCTTTAGCATAAAACAGGTGGACTGCATCATAATCGGTAATGAGTTTCCGTTTCAGGGCGACCTTGAAAGTAATAGCACTGTAGGACGGCGTTAGATTCTGGACCTGCTTCATGTAGGCGTTGTCAAGCATTGATTTATCGCTTAGGAGGTTTAGAATCGTCGGTTTAATCCCCGCATTACTGACTACGATAGGGCTCTTAATAAGGGAGCCATTAGAAAGTAGAACACCTTCTATTTTATTACCATTCAAGAGAATCTTCTTAACCGGCGAGTTGGTAAGCACCTGTCCGCCCTCTTTCTCAACGATTCTCGCGAATGCGTTCGGGATGGCGATGGCACCCCCATAGGGGTAACACATGCCCCCTGAACCTTGAGACATGGTGTATAAAAATTCCCCCGCAGACGCCGTGTAATGCGGGATGGTAAACATGATACCGCAGAAATAGGCGAACATCCCATCCACCAGAGGCGAACTGGTATATTGCGTTAACCATTCGGACAAGGGAACATGCATCAATTTATAGCAGTCATCTTTTCGTAGTTTCATAATTTCCATAAAAATGTGAAACATGTCCTCCGCATCTTTCTCACCGGCTCCTAGAATCTTTAAGAACTCTTTATAGGCCTGCATAGCATCGACTTGTGTCTCTTTTTCTCGCGACATCGCTGTTGGAGGGGAATCGCGAGTCCGCATGGTGGTTCTGGGACCGAGTTCCTCATAGAATTTGAGTTCGTCCGGATGTCCGGTCTTTTTTAGAATCTTCTTGAAATGCATGCCCCCGGCGAACATATGAACCGCCACATCAATGGTGTAGCCGTTCTTATAATACGAACTGCAGGCGCCTCCCAGCCGCTCATTTTTCTCGATCAGCAGCGTCTTATAGCCGGCAGCCGCCAGCAAGGCGGCACAGCCACTTCCTCCCACTCCGCTCCCAATCACAATGACATCGCACTTCTCCGGCTGCTTTTGTGCCATGCTTATTCTCCTCCGTACTGCTTCTGTAGAAGCAAATCAATTCTCTTGGTAAGGTCCGAATGGAGTTGGTCCAAGAACTCTTTCCGGTAGAGGAGATCCATTGTGCCAATCATCACCACATTCGAGAACTTTTCAATAATGGGTATCCAAGCCATGATTGCCTGGGTAATGCTGAACGTACCGACGTTGGGCTTCAGCATGGCTAACAGGGGATCCACTTCCTCTCCGGTCAACGCTTTCTTCGTGAAGATGAAGTCCGTTAGAATGCTCGGAAGTTTGCGGATGGCTTTCTTATCCCCCGTATAAACCGTTATTGCAGGAGGTTCTTCTAAACTTCTGAATTCAATGACCCAATCGTTATGAAAATTGGATTTCAGGACGATCTTTTCACCGACCATACGATTGTAGTGTGTTTTAAAGAATTCGCCGACCGTCCCATCTGCCGTTGCCTGCATATTATCACTTAATATGATGCTGACAGCCTTATTCAAGGTAGAGGCTAAAAGTTCTTGTAAAATTTCTTCTCCAACTTTTTTCTCCTTGACATCCGTGAGGAGTTTTTCTACCTTTTCTTTATGCGGATACCCCAACTGATTGATCACAAACGCTAGCGTCTGCAACCAGAATATCGCGCCCATGCTCATCCCACCGCCTAGCCCTCCGCCTCCGGAGGCATCTATCGGGATGGGCTCTACACCCTCCGGGCGAATGCCCCGCCCGCGATTCATAAGATAGAGGGGATCAATCAGGGTCTTGAACTTCTTTAAGAGATAGAAGAAACCAGGGATTAAAAGAGGACCGATGGTTTCCAACATTTCGCCATTCGAATACAGGTAGTATTGAATGCCGTTTCTCTTGAGGAACATAGTATCCATCATTGGCTTCCCAATCCCGATGAAAGTCTTGATGTTATCCAGCATCTTATTCGGATCGGGATCGAATTCTAAATCCATCTCCTGTAAGACGGAATGCCCGTCATCCACTAATTGTAAATAGCAGCAGGTCTCGTTGATTGGTGCGCCGATTTTTATGGTCCACTCTTTCATGTAAGTCCACATATCTTTTGCATCTTTCAGCGCGAAGAAGGGGCAGTGCGGTGCAAAGCCACCGTGGGTACGTAAAATTCGCACGGATTGATACATGAAATCATGCAGCTTTCGCGGTTCTTGGATATAGCCATACTCTTGATTCTCCTCGGTGATTTGTTTACTCTTCGTGATAGCTGGTTTCATGAATTCAATAAGTTCGGTGTATAAGCCGACGGAGAACTCTTTCCGGGGTTTATACATGCTCCGAATCTTCTTGACCTGATACTCGAAATCGCGTTTCGTGCCCTCCAAAAAGAGGAGAACAAACCCTTCAATCAGTTGGTTATTCAACCACCGAAAATGCTCTTCTCTGGATCTGGCGAAGAGAAAGACAATATAAGGCCACCGCACGAGCATCCCATTGGAGTAACCCATTTTCACCAGTTTACTAATCTCACCAAATAGCGCGTCTAATTTGCCGCCGATAGAGATTAATTCGTGGTAACGAAGTTTCGGATATAATTTCACCTTTATCTTGATGATGACTCCGACGGTTCCGAAGCCGCCCAGGAAGAGCCCCATCAGATCAGGACCGGGTCCGTGGGCAAAATTGGCGGACTGGTCGCCCTTCCCGTAAGCGAAGGAACCCAATTGCAACAACTCGCCATTCGGTAAAACGACCTCCATGCCCAGAATTTGATTGTCCCCTAACCCGTATTTCCCTGCGTAGTGCCCAATTCCGCGGGTGCCGCAGACGTTGGCGATGACTTTCACGGAATGGGGACCGCTAGGATTCACCATGAACAAACCGCGATTCCAGGCTTCAATTTGTATCTGCCCGTAAGTGACGCCCGGTCCGAGAATCGCGGTCATGTTCTTTTCATCAATTTCAGAAATCTGATTCATGCGTTTCAAATCCAGAATGATACCCCCGTGGAGTGGAATAACTAGCCCGCCCATATTCGCGCCAGTTCCTTTCGGGATCACGGGGATTTCCAGTTTCGTAGCGAGCCGCATTATCTCCTGGATCTGCTCCTTGGATTCGGGCGCAACAACGTAATCAGGACCTTTCGTGGTCAAGAGTTGATCTCGCGAATAGCCAATCCGTATCGCCGCGTCATTACTCGCGTATTTCTCTCCAACAATCTGGCGCAACTGGTCTAAAATTTCATCTTTCTCTTCAACTAACATGAGATCCCTCCTTTTAAGAGTAATTCGGTTAGATCTAATATCTCAAGATCCTCCTGTTTGGCTTTCACCGACTCTTTCAAATTCAATTCGCAAAACGGGCATGCGGTAACGAGGATTTTGGTGCCAGTCTTCTTTGCCTCTTCAACTCGGTCGCCTGCAGTTTCGAGCGCGAGTTCCTTAAATCCTGACTTGACCCCACCACCTGCCCCGCAACACCACGCATTGTATCGATTCCGATACATTTCAACTAATTTCACATTTGGGATAGCCTGAATAACATTCCGGGGCGCTTGATACACACCCAGATGCCGTCCCAGATGGCAGGGATCATGATAGGTTACTGATAAATTCAGCTTCTTGAAATTAATTTTGCCCTCTTTAACCAGATCGGCTAAGAATTCGGAAATATGCTGGACTTCAAAGCCGAGCTCTATGCCATGCGCCGGATAGTCCTGCTTAAAGGCTCGATAACATCCTGCACAGGAGAAAACTACTTTCTCCACGCCTAATTTCTTAATTTCCTCCACATTATGGCGCATCATCTCCTCGGCTAATTTTACGGCGCCCACTCGGAGCAGCGGACTGCCGCAACACCATTCCTCGGGGGAAACCCTGAAGTCCATTTTTAGTCGTTCAAATACTTTAGCCGTGGCTTTGGCGACATTCTGGGTCCTATAGGAAGAGGTACAGCCCACAAAATAAAGAAGTTTTGAATCGCTGCGGGACGCCTTAGGTTCTATCCAATCCAATCTCTTAACATGCTCCTCTTGATAAGGATTATGTTTATTTTTAATGCTGTTGATGAATATTAGATGTTCTGGCAACGGACCGATTTCCCTTTCCACTAATAACTCCCTCAAAGTCTCAAATACTTCAACCGGCTTTATCTCTCGATTATAAAAGCAGATCTCTTGGCAACTTCCACAGGTCGTGCAAGAGTAAATGATCTCCAGCAGTTTCGGCGTCGGGATCTTCAGGGAATTGTCCAAAAGGCCCCGCGCGATCTCCATGCGCCCACCTGCGAAATAGGAATCAAAGATGAATTTTTTCCCCGCGGGGCAATTCATGTAGTGATTCTGATCCACGAGCACGTGTGGATTGATAAATTGGCAGTTGAAACACTTTAAACTGCACTGATAAATATCCCATCTCATCCCTTGCAACTTTTTCATGGCATCACTTGACATCATGGAGTCCTCCTAAAGTTTCAATTGACCCGGGTTCATTATTTCATTCGGATCGAGCATCAACTTGATTTTCCTCCAGAAGTCGTAATACCCCCGATTCCGCGCATACACCATTTGCGCCCAGGGACCATACGGTCTATCAATAACCCCTCCATTCTCAATTACCATCTCACTCAATTCCAGGAACAATTTCCCCCGCTCCTTCTTCTCCGTTTCATTACCCGGATCATAATACACGTTGAAATCATAATAGCAGGTATGACACTGCTCAATCGGCATAAAATATCCGTAAAGATCTAAAGCCGGATAAGCGTATTTTTGGCAGATCTCTTCCGCCCGTTGGTTGAACGCCGGAATTTCATTCAAATTCACATAAAACGGAATGTGCAGGCATTTGCCTTTGTAGTTGCGAAACCTATTCAATCGGTTGGGTAATTCAAATTCTTGTAAAAAGAGATCATTCAAATTTTTCGTGTTATAACTGCAGTCCGTCTGATATTTAGCTCCAAAATCCGCCAAATCCGCCAAATCGATTTGAATCTTCTCTTCAGAATCTGCTTCCAGCCCTATCACGATCATCCAAGCGGGCAACTGCTTCCGAAGGGTCTCAATATCGTCCCCGTCGTCGCTCACCATCAGGGCGAGGTTTTTCTGGCAGACCCCCAAAAATTCTCGCCCCTTATCGAACGACTGGATCTGATAGATGAGATTGATGCCATCACTAAAATGTTCGATGGGGATAAACACACATTTCTTGATCTGGGGAAAATATTTCGCTTTAATGACCAGATCGGTGACGATGCCGAGTGTGCCTTGCGCACCCGAAATCACCCGCGAGAGATCAGGCCCACTCACCGGTCCGGTCGGTAAAAAGGAAGGGCGGTCCTTGCACCAAGACGCAGTCCCAGTATTTACAATCAGCCCATTCGGAAGGACCATTTCTATATTGAGGATGCATTGCCATCCTTCCGATAAGAGGATTTTCGGTCCCGATAATAAGGGCACCCGTTCCACATAGGTTGAAACCACGGATGCGGAAGCGGGAAATCCCAACGGTACCATTACTCTCAAACCTTTCTTTCGTAATTCTGTTTGAAGCTGCTCATAGGTTACGCCCGCCTCAATTCTCACATACCGTTCCTCCTCATCTATTTCTAAAATTCTATTCATCTTCCGTAAATCCACAACGATACTTACATTCTTGGGGATTGTGGCTCCATAGTATTTTTCAGACGAACTCGATGGAATTAGGCTCACGTGATGTTTAGTGGCTACGATTAAGACCTCTTGAATTTCTTTGATGGTGGTTGGCGAGACCACAAGGCGCGGTAGTTTTTTAGGCTGAATGCTATCATCAGACCCAAAGAATTCCAATACGCCTTTTTCATCGGAAACCTTTTCCTTGCCGATTTTTTTGATTAATTCGGTTTTCAATTGTAGGATATTTACCAAACTCAAAGTAACACCTCTTCATATCTTTCAACGATTCAGAAGAGAACGATGTATTGAACTTAGATTACAGCTAATAAATTTGTTTTTAAATGAATAGCATCCTATGTCTAATTTGAGATATTGGAGGTTTAATATAATATTAGTTTAAGATTGGCTGGTGCAAAAGTGCTCCCTAGTCGAACAGCGATAGAAATAAAAGCCTTTAATTTTCTACTAGAAAAGTGACCTACAAATTAATTATGTATTTTGAAAGAAGTTAATCCCAGTCCAATTAAATACCTAATTGAGGGTGCGTATATGATTGAATGCTTAAAAAAGAACAAGAAACTAACGGGCTACATCGATGGAAAACAATATTTAGATAAAAAGCAGAAGCCCTTCGGAAGTTTGGAAGGAAATGCAGCGATAAAGACTTCTTCCAGATTAATTTTAGGAAAAGGTACTAAGCGTTTATTCTTGCAGACTAATGGAGCTATTACCAGAAATCAGGAGTTCGATTACTTCGGTCAAACCTATGGTTTTTTAAAAGACAATAAAATTTATCATTTGACCGATAAACACCGAAAAAAGCTGGTAAAAATGAAAAAAAAGGGGCTAATACAAGATGATACCATTTATAATTTGCCTGATGCGGTTTTATCCCAATTTCCAGATGCGCTGATCTATCAAATTTCAGCAAATAAAACGCAGATTTTAGATGCCAAGAACAGACCTGTGTTGGCCTTAAATGGACCCACCAACGAAATAGAACAATTAAGCAATTTGGACCTCTTCGGAATTATTACCGTATTTTTAGATCTGGAGTTCCTTTTTTTTAATAGAAACCAGATTACAAGTTTTAATTGGGGCGGGTTAATAGGGTGTGTCGGTATATGCATAGGCGTTATTTTATTAGGTGCACTTCTGATTGCGGGTGTAATTTTTAATGTTTTCCATTGGTTTGAAGAGAATCCTATCATTCCGGGGTTTGAGCCTCTTCTTTTCGTGATTCTCCTAGTGATCTTGGTGGGACTCGTTATCCTACGGATGCATTCCCGGGTGAAAGAGGTCTCTCCCGCTGCCGCTTCAGAGGGGATCAGTTCCAAGTGAATTTTCCCACAACCTCTAACGTAAAACGCAATAGGTTAATAAGCGCCTTACTATTGGCGCTAACTATCCTTTTTTTCTTTCTAACCGGCGTTTCTATCACGGCTCTGGAATCACCGGGGAAGTATATCATGGGACTAGTTCTCTTCCCACTACTCATAGTCCTCCTATATATCCTGCTCCAGAAGATCAGAACTGACGGATTTACGAGAGAAAATTCAACGGAAACGAATGCCGGACAAGGAAGAATTTTGCGGTGGAACGAAAAGACCTATGCCTTTTCTAAAAAATCAATAATTCTCTTCTTAATTGGAGCACCCCTCCTCTCCAGTCTACTATATCTCTTTTTTCTTCTAGACCTCAACATTTGGACGCAAGAGATCGTGGCAAAGCAAACCCAATTCCTTTTAAATGTCTTCTTCAGAATCCCCTCACAAGTCACCTTTCACCCCGGTGAGCCCTTCCCTTGGAAAATCTCTGTAGCCGGGGCAGAAAGCCCGTTTGGAATCAGCTTACTCTGTACCGGAATCCAGGTGTTCTGTATTTTTGCGGGGATAATTACCTTTATTCCCCACTCGCAGACGCCTCTTACGAGAAAAGATATCCTGTGGCGCAAAACCAAGACGTTAGTGGTGGTTATTGCACTGATATATATTATCAATCTCTTCAGACTTGTTTTTTTGCTCTACTTGACCTATATTGGAATTGATTGGCAAGTGGCTCATCTTACCCTCCTGTATGTATCCACCGCGATCGGGGCAGTCCTCTTCTTCCTCCTCCTCTATCGCTGGGTGCCAGAACTGTTCATCGCCCTCTATTCCCTCCCCTCCGTCCTGCGATAATTTCTAATAAAAAACGTCCGAAGATAAATTGTTCTAAAAATACGATAATATCACAAAAGACTGAAATTTATAAATAGAAAAAGGAACCATTAATTTTTAAATAACCGAATCCATCTTCAGGGGATTAATCTCTAGATAACAACTAAATCATTAGATAAATAACATTTATAATAATTTCATAATAATCGATTTCTCGCGAGAAAAATATCGTGGATTTCAAGAGAACTTTTGAGAGTTGCAAAAAAAAGATTGGGAAAGAAATGCTTATCTTTTATTTTTCCCGTTCAGATAACGACGCTGAACAATATAATTAATATTATGATGACAATTACTAGACCAATAAGGGAACCTATAATGCTTGGTCTGCGATATCGACGCACACCGATTCTAGGTTGGATAAGGGGTTTTTGTTGCTTAACGGGTGTAATGTGTTCAAGGGGTGTATGATGTTCAAGGGGTGTAGGGGTCGTAACAGGTGTAGGGTGTGCAACGGGTGTAGGGTGCACAACGGGTGTAGGGTGCGCAACGGGTGTAGGGTGCACAACGGGTGTAGGGTGCACAACGGGTTTTTTGGGCTGAGGTTTACGGTCATCACGGCGCGGTTGTTCACGGCGCGGGCGATTAGGCTGCTGGCGTTTTCCCATATTTTTTCCTCTTTCAAATTGTTTATTCTCGAATTGTAAATTATGATTCTATTTCCAGTTCTCAAAATAAAAATTTTGTGTTTCAATGGTTTAAAAAGGGATCGAAACTGAATAGAAAAGTTGGCTAATTTCGATACCTTTAGATAATTTTAGATAAGAAAGAAATAGGATTTCAAA
>CAYGYC010000030.1:0-21928 GCA_964353755.1 uncultured archaeon
ACCGTTCCTATAAAGTTGGACAAACTTGGACACGTCCAAGCCGGCAACTTAATTCTTGGGATAGGACGGAGACCCGCCGACCACCCTTATAGAGCGGCCGGAATAGGTACCACGGGGGCAGTCATGATGTTCCGCGCCCCGTTGAGATCGGCATCTAACTGGAGTGGCTTTTTATGGAGCGATTGTCGGCATGCGGTGTTCTGGCAGCGGAAGACTTTCTTCACGCGCTGCGTTTTTCCCTCGTGCCCGCAGTGGGAACAGCGGATCGAGGTATTCCTCGCATCCACCCACTCCACCAAGATCCCTTGCCGGCGGGCGAGGGCGGCGAGGTACTGTTGCACCCGCGCGTAGAACCAGTGGACCTGCCAGGTAGTCAGGAAATAGCCCACCTGGTCCTTGGGCTTCTGCTTCGCCCAGCGCAAATCCTCCAAGAGCACGACCCGCACCTGCGCCTGCTCTAAGGCAGCTACCACCCGCGTCGCAACCTGATGAGCTAACTCCTGATGCAGCCCCTGTATCTTCCGCCAGATTCGTTTCCACTCCCGCCGCCGCTTCTGATACTTCACCTTATGATGGTACGAGATCTGCGGTGGGACCAGCCCTTGCTTTTGCCGGTCTTGGTGATTCCGCGCATACTCGCCTGCCCACGATTGGTACTGCCGCGCCTGTTGCTGCAATTCCGTGAGCCGCCGCTTGAAGTTGCCCCACCGTATATCATTCTGGGGCAGCAGACTCCGCGCGGAGGGTGATAGGGCAGTCGGCTTGCCTTTGCCAATCCACTCCCCCCGCTTGCCGACGAACTCCCGCTGGTCGATGAAGTACCGCTCCCGCTCAGGTCCCTCTTGCTTCCACTGGTGCGCGGGTTTGCCCTTGTGAGTTACTGCGACCGATATACCGTCGGCGATGCTCACGGTGGCGAAGACCTTTATCCCTAAATCGACCCCGGCTACCCGGACTGCCCCAGCCCTCGGTAGCGGGGACATTCTCGGTTTTTTTATAGCCTTGAAGGGGAGCGCCAGGATGAGCCCACCACCAGGTAGTTGCGAGTGTCCTAGTTTACGCAACAGCACCCCCCGTTGGGGCTTAAATCGCGGAGTACCCGTGATCGGATCGGGATTCAATGCCTCTTGGAACCGCAGCGCGCGTCGCGGTTTCCCCGCCTTGCCCTCCTCGAACAGCTTGAACCGCCACCACAATTTGCGGGGTCCTCCCCCAGGGGCGGGTCTAGATGAACTCTTATAGAAGCTCAAGGAGAGGATGACCTCTTGAGCCGGGTCTGTCACAGCGGCTTGGTAGTCAAGCTTATAGATGACCTCATTATCCATAGCGAAGGGGATTGCCTGCCCCTGAAAGCGCGGGACCTTTATCCACTTCTCAGGCGTCTCCAACTGCGTCAGCGCGGCTTGGAAGTGCGGGGCGAGCTGGGCAACGAGTCGATCAGCCAGGGTCTTCTCAAAGCGGTGTAAGGGCGCTTTACCGCCGCTTTGCGCCCCACAAGACAAATACCCAGATGTGGCGACAAACCTTTCTCCCCTCATTCCACCAGACCTTCTTGCGCTATTTTGATGCGGCGCAGGAACAATGGGTCGTTCCATGGGAAAAATTGACACAGAAATGGGTCGGATGGCTCTCGCATCGGGATGACTTTACGGACCCTGTGCAGGTGGACTACCCAGACCTGGAGCCGTCGCTTAATATCCTAAAAGCCTATCAAACCATGATATCTCAGGGGAACATATCCAACAAATTACTTGCTGAGAAGATGGGTGCTACCGTAGATGAAGCGCAAGATGCGCGCATTCTACTCAATAAACTCGCTTTCGTGTCTCGTATTATCTTTCTCTATCATCTGAATCTGTTTGAGTGGCTATCCGTCGAGATCGATGGGCAAGAGGAGTGGAAACGACAGGTTCTAGTCAAAATCGGGGAGGTCCTCCCATTTCATTTCTTGTATCTCTTGGAGGATGTGACGACTGGTAAAACGGTTCTGGGGGGGTTATACTCCCACCCCCCACCACTCGGGCTGGAGGTGATGCAACATTTCAGTGCGGTCTTTGGGGAGTCTTTGGACGGGATATATCACTTCCGCAAATTGGTGGCGCGCCCCATCATTGCCCCACAGGATTTGACCATTTTCTTCGATTCACAAAGGAACACCTGGACTTGGAATCCTGAGGACTATTATATCCAACCTATACCGCAGAAATCAAAATAATTTAAATATTAAATATCAATTTATAATCACCTAAATTCATACTCGATTGAAAATACCATTCTTATTATATTTGATTAAAAAGAAGGGATTTACTTCCTATGCGAAACCGGGAGATGCTATTAAAACGCCCCAAAGCGGAGTTAATAAAGCGGTTGAATGAATTACTAGACGAGATAATTAACCATTTTGAAGATGTATTCATTATTCAGACCCATCTCATGATGGGGGAGTGTTCAGAAACAAACTGTTATAAAATTGACCAAGTCTCAGATCCTGATGAGTTTGCAAATTGCGTTTCTACGAAAGCACTCGCCTCGCTTCTTGCGGTGATAATCGAAGGAATCCGCGATTTGTTCCACACCTCGACTACACCTGTGATTTACCCTGATCTATTGGAAACTATTCATCAGATAACCATCGAACTTAAGAATTATAGTAACAAAAATCAGAAAAAAACCATAGAATAATATGTGCCATCTCACGAAAGGACGCTCTGCGTGGTCATCGAGATATCTATTAATCTCCCAAAGTAGATGTAAAAATATAGAAATTGGATGCTAAAATATGAGAAAGAAGATAACAGAAGAGAACGAGAAGGTAGAGAGGGACGAGGAAATAGGAAATTTGCAAGAAAAACCCCATCCTCCTAAAGAGGAAGAAAAACGTCGATTTGTGTTCCGATATGGTTCACAGCAACGAGAAATATCGATCGGTGAAACCGCTTATCAGAAGATCCTCACACAACTGCAAACACACAAGGAATCGCCGCCAATTTCCAGTGTTTCAAAAGGCGGTGTGCCGCGATTGCCAACTGCTACTCCGCCCAAGGAACGCCTTGCGCCTGTTCCACATCTGGCTAAGATCAGAATACTAAGGAAATATTCCTTGGTTAAAATAGGAGTTATTCGCCCAGATAAAAGATTTAAAATTTTAGATCCAAACCATTTTGCAGATTTCATTAAGACGGTAGATGGAAATTTCTTAACCTCTAATCACTTTGAGGATCCGGAACGGGCTCGGGAATGCTTGGCCATATCTTACACCCCTTTGCACGAAAAATGCATTGATCTTGCTAGCAGTGAATTTGAAGCCGATATACTGGTGAACCCTTTCGGAGAGCCTAATATTCCCACTCGAACTTGGCCTGCATTCGGTCATGCGGGGGGCGCCTGGGAGATCCTTTTAATAAAGAAGGAGTTGGATTCGGACAGGTATCGGAAATTTTCCCGCCCGCCGCTAGGCACGGGAGGCATCCCGGATTTATTCTGCCAGGAAAGCGTTGCCAAAGTTAAGGATAATGGTCTAACGACTTCCATAGCTCAAATTATTCATAGTGAATTTTTGAAGACAAAACTTGATAAAGTATTAGTAGTCCGGGAGAATCAAGAGAAGGAGCAATATTTAGTCCGGGAGCATATTGATCATTATTCTCCATCAATGAAAATCATGGACCCTGGGGGAACCATACTGTATTGGAAGATCCAATATCGAGTGGAAGATCCAGAATCGAAGGTAAATTTTTCCATATCCTGTGCATATCGAGAATTAGATTTATTTCCTAAACTTAACCTCTTTAGAAAAATCTTTAGAAAAATGGTTTCTAAATCCTACCAGTCGAAAACGGTCGAACTTGAATTTTGGGGATATGCCTGGATTGATTCTGAATCTGACAAAGCCCGCTATTTATGGCATCCCCAATGTTGCCCGTTCCGACTTCCGTTCTTAAATTTAAAATCGTTAAAGGAATTACAGGAGGCTATTACTCAGAAGGTAAAAGAGGTAAGTGATAAGATTGAAGACGTTGTCCAGAATTTTATTGAAGAATTAAGAAAGGTCTCAAGTTACTTCTCCGATCCGGAGAATCATCCTTTAATTATAAAGAAATTTCAGTTTGAAGGCGAATGGCAAGAGGTCGGAGAGAAGAGTTTAATAATTTCTTCGAGTTCCATAAAGGAGCGGAGTATAGGAATAATAAAAAAGGATTAAAAAGTTAGAGATTTTTTAATATGTTTATAAAGGAGTACTCCGTAATTTAATAGAAAGGTTAGATCAAGGTAAGTTAGGTATCGGTGGTGAAGGATTATAAGCAATTTTGATGAAATTTTAAAGAAATACGCCTTAGAGGAGAAATTGAATAGCTTCCTCAGTTATGATCTGTTCCGAAAATTTAGGGGAAAATTTACAGTTTTTTGCCGGGAAGTCGCTTTGTTGGTGCAGCGAGTTATTCATGAGAATTTTAAGGATGAAAACATTTATCCCGAACTACAGGATTGGAGGTTATATTTGAATTCAAAGAATTTCAATGCAATACAAGAGATTATTCGTCAAGAGTGCGGGGATTCCTTAGTCCCAGCCGAAATTTCTGCCATAAACTATATATTCAAGGACTTTCTCAAACCTCCAAGCAATTATCTCGAACCTCAATACTCAAAATACTCAGAATTGTTATCACATATTGATTTTGAATTAGAAGGTTATTTTCCCTATCATTTTAATATTTTCTATAATGCTGAACCCTCTATCGAACAATATAATTCAAAGGAGGCGGTAAAGAAGGAGAATTGTAGATATGTAGTTACAGATACTCCAGCTTACATATATAATTTAATAAGCATATCAAGATATCCTCTTATAGACAACTTCAAATCTTTTTTATTAGATATTAATCAAACCTCTCCCCAAGAAATATTGAATTTCAAACCATCTGAAGAGAAGGCAGTCAGACTATTTGAAATTTATATGTTGTTGTATATTTCTGAGTTGTTAAAAACCTTTTTAGAAACGGGCAAGCACCCAACCGAGGATTTGTTTAATTCTTCATTTAATAAAATTTTCACTTTTGATCACCCTTTAGTAAATTATTTACTGAACAACTCACTTTTTTTTCAGTTATTCTCCAAGGTCTTAACTACGCGATGGAATGATTTTTGCAAATACTCCGATTTCTGGCGGATCTTTCAAAATATAAAAGTTTTTAAAATAATTTCTGGAACAGATGAGGAGTATGATAGTTTATTGGTGTATTCGGCATGGCTCCATATTGGAGAAATGGTAAAACCGACAGTTGTTTTTTATAAGTCATTGGCAGACATCCGATCCTTGCTGAATTACCTTGAAAACATACCTTTACGAAAGCTGTTTATAGAAGCAGTCCAAGGGTCTGTCCTGTATAAAGAGGAAATAAAAGACAAATTGATGAGACTTGTGATTCTCGAAGATTTATATTATTTAGGTAAAATTGATTTCTCGACGGATATTTATCCAGACAAGACGAAAGATTATTTATCCAGCAAAATTATCCCTGAGTTGCAGAGGGAGAATACCATCCTTTTCCTGCTGGATCATCGAACGATCCTCCCTGCGGTCCATGATTTCAAGGAATTGAAATCCAAATGTGATGCTCTTCGAGATCACATCCAAATTAATATGGAACAGGTATTGAATCAAAGTGTGACTCTAAAAATACCAGATACGGTTCCGAAAAAAGTTAATGCCACTTTGGGTGAAATCAAAAATGGAGTTCAAGCCACCTTGGATAGAACTACAGTCAATACATGGTTAATTACTTTAGTGGATAGTGATTATAAGATTCGAAATGAAGATGATTTCAATAGGTTATTGAAAAAGTTAGAGAAGAATATACCCTGGACAGACATTCCACCTGAAGAAATCCCTGCAGTAACCAAGGCGTTAAAAATGAAATTACTAGCGGCTCAAGTTTTCGCATTAGAAAAAAAAGAAAAATGTGTCAAACTACTCAAAGGACTTGTAACTAAAGTAATACCAGAAATGGTAATTAATATGTTATTGGATTTATTTAAAAAATAGAAAATCAATGGGATCGCCATCACCACCTGAAGGGGCCAATCACATCTCCCCATCAAATTATCCACAGAGGCGTAGAGGTGGACATTCGGCAAATCGCGGAATTCACATAAGAGCGGGGCGAGGGCAGGTACCGCCCAAGTCCGGGTGTAACCGTAAAAGACCCAATCGGGAAGGGCTTTGGCAATTTCCATCCAATGATGAATGTATGCCGCTGAATAGAAATCCCCCGCCGGGTGCAACCGAAAGATTCGCGCTTGCCCTTGTTTCCACTCAAGATAAGCATTCTGTAAGAAAGTAATCATCACGGGGGCGAAATCAGCCCGCCGGCTCAGCTCAAAATTATGGTGGTACGCCTGTACCACCGAGGGACCGAAATTCCGATTTTTCACATAGCAGTATTGTTTGCATAGGGGCGATGCGCCAGGGCAACTTACGAGTGCAGGAAGGGAGAAATTCCAAATTTGCCCTAATTTGCTATTTCCGTTCGCAATGACTAAGGGGAACCGCTTCGCCTTAGAAACGGCGGTTTTGGACGGAAGGAGGAGGGGTTGCCCCATCCCATGAACATTCAATAGGTATTGTGACATAGACCTTAGTGTGAAAAATGGTATTTAAGGGCCACGAAATCGAGGAGAAGCTAGGCGCGAGGTAAGTGGCCCCTTCATTAAGGGAATACCAGAAAAGCGATCTAGTGGCCCAATTTTCGCGGAAGCCCCTCCTAGCGTAGCCCTGTGCCTCCCTCCGAGCAATTTATTAGAGGAGACAAGGAACTACCCGCGCAAGTATAGGGAGAGAACAACCGCCGGACTTCGCTGTATTTTACGCTTGGAGGGAGAAGGATGCACCTTTTCTTGATGGGGGGCGACTATGCGTATGAGAAACGCTTTCGAGGAGAGTTTAACTGAAACTACCGCATTTTAGAGATATTGGTAATTAATTTTATTAAGTAAGGAGGGTATGAATATCAATGACCGATATTTGCGCATTCTGCCTAGTGCCCTTTAAATACCTTCCTCAGAATAAGAGGATATGAAAAGAACATTGACGGATTTTCCACAGAAAGAGGACGAAGAAGCCCCCGCCCCCCCTACCGAAGAGGCGATCCCCGAACCGATGGAAAAGGAAGAGGGGACTGGGCTTTTGAACGCCAAATGGCGCAACGCCACCTTTCGCCTCCAGGATGTGTGCGATTGGGTGGAGAGCTTTGCTCCTGTAATGGAAGCCCTATTCACCCCCAAGGGGGTGGACATTGAAGGAATGGACCCCAACCATGTTGCCCGCGTGCATGTCCACCTAGACCAGAAGGATTTTGACATATACGACCTCCGATCCCCCACCCCCATCCCCTTACCGTTGAACTTCGGAGATTTTTCAAAATGGATCAAGCGGTTCAACCGCCAAGAGGATGTGATTAGCTTGAGACTGATCAAGGAATCCCCCCTACTGAATTTGGAGTGCCGCCAAATCTATTTTTCCCTCAAACCCGCGTCAGAGGAATTAGAACCCCTCAAGACGCTCCAGATCTCCTTCGATAACGCCGGATCGACAAAGCTAGACACCATGATCGAATTCCTAGAGTTTGCCCACGACCACACGGATTATATCGATCTTGAGGTGGAAACGACGGGATTCCGGATGCAAGGGAATTCGGATGATGGGGGTCCGTTCCATAGAGCGTTCAAGACGAAGGACTTACGTGTGACCAAGCCCGCCCGGAGCACTTATAACATTGAGTACCTCGTAGACATCTTAAAAGTGACCAAGAACAAGCCCCTAGACCGCCTGATCGTCTGCCTAGAATTCACGGGGGGGATGCCCCTCCATCTAACCATTCGGTTTGCCGTGCATTCCTACTTCCAAGCCTACCTCGCGCCCAGAGTCGAGGCGGAAGAGGAGGAAGAAGAGGAGAGCATCGCGGAGGGATTGAAGGAGACGGGAACGGAATTTTCCACCGATGAGGAGGCGGAGGCGACAGATACCGTAGAGGGTGAATCAAAGCTGGAGGTGAGAGAAGTATGATCCAGAAAGCCCGAAATAGGGGACGAACAGTGGAACGGATTACTAGCCACATTGAACCAAATCTGTGAGGGTGAATTCAAAGCAGAGCCGGACGGGGGGGGTGTAACCATTCCTTTCCATTCTCTTCGATGTAATTTGCATTGGATGAATATTACCGAGGGTAACCATTCCTTTCTTTTCTAATCGTTATTTTCTAAGAGTTTAATTTATTAATTAGGTTAATATATTAAGTAAGTACAATAAATTACAAATTCCTGTCAAGAAGGATAATATTCTATTCGAGGACAATGGAGATGGATAAGAAAACAAGGGCTCAGGATAAGGACGCAGTATGCGAAGCCCCAAGTAAGCTTATAATCATTACTTTTGGATACCCTGTCGATCGGTTATTACAGTTAACGATTCAGCACCAGAACCAAAAAAAGACATTTGAATTTCCTATAGATATACCGTTTCAGGAAGTATTAAAAATATTAAATCAGGAATGGTTAGAAAGCCCTTTTTTCGAAATATTGATTCAAGATCCCGATTCAATTGCTTTCACTCTTCCTGATTTTTACCAATCCGTTAAAATCCCTCTGCCTTCTGCCTCGCTTATTCGGCAGAAAATCCAAGTAGCAGAAAAATTTCTGCGTTACCTAGAGCGGGTAGTCCCCCGATATTTTTCAGGAGTGGCATTTACGGTGGGATTTTATCAATTTGCGCCGATAGATTCATTGCTCCCCCCTGTAAAAAAGGGGGACGAAGCGTTGGGGAAAGCTCCACAGGATCGCCCTCAAGGCATTTCTGAAACGGAGGAGGATTTTTATGCAGGTATGTTGAGCGATGAACTTTTAGAGGAAGCAGACAGGGTTGAGGAATCAGGTGATTTTAATACGGCACTCCGGATTTTCCAATATGCCTTAGGGGCAAGTGAAAGCGAAGAAAGGGTGGAACAGGTGGCGCTGTGCTATTCTGAAATCGGGCGGATGTACTGGAAATTAGGGAAAGAAGGACTGGCTCTCCAACATCTTTACCAAGCCCTAGTTCGCTATGCTGCTGAAACATCATGGGAGGAGGTAAAGACCGTCCTCCAGTGGATCAGTCCGATTTATGATGCGTTAAATGATCCAGATTTGGTTACAAATATTTGGAAAAGAATAGAGGGGAGCTCGAAGAGAGAAGTCAGTCCAGTAGACGTGAAGGAATTAGAAGCATCGATCGAATCCCTGATGGTGCAAGGGACGGCAGCAGAGGGAAGGGGTGATTTAAACCAAGCGCTGGAATGTTTTCAAAGGGCGGTTCAAATTGCAGATGAGATCAATTATCTGCATATAGATAGTTGTTATTGGGTAGTAGGGCATTATTACGCACGGCGAGGGCAAATTAGTGCGGCGCTTGATTATTACTATTACGCTTTGGCACATTGCGAACGAGAGGGGGGACCGTTGGAACATATCGCCCTCATCCTCGTAGATATTGGGTCGGTTTTTGGGCGATTATTGTCGCGCCATGGGGATGCGCAGGACCTCTTGGTGAAAGCTCTAGACTTGTGTCCTCAGCTTGCCGATCACCAGGTGATTCATTCGGTCTTAGTTTCGATTGCGAAGCTGTATCGAACATGGGGCGACCAGAAGACCGCCTCCCGCTTATTCATGAGGGCTAAGCTTTTCACAAGGGAGATACGAGAGGTAAAGGAAAGGTAAGAAAGCGATTTCTAAGTTGGGGTTTAAGGGGGAGGGGATCCCACCTCAGAAGGCGAGTTAGTCCTGAGCGAGGGATTTTGCAGGGGTAGGGCGTAGAGAAAGGTTCTTATGGCTTCGGAGCCCATGCACCCGACCGGAAAAAGAGGTGACAATAGCGATCAAATCTTGGACCAGTTCTTCTTCCAGCGAAAGGTCGGGTTTCTGGTGGATAATACATATGTCCGTGCCATGACTGGCGAAATAGGCGCGCAGGTAGTCAAAGCCGAAGCGGGTCAAGCGATCGGGATAGGTGAGGAGGACTTTGGCGATTTTGCGCTGTTCAATCAGGGTACAGAGCTTTTTGAGCCCGGGACGGTGGGTATTGAGTCCACTACTGACATCCGAGAAGATATAGGTGGGGGCGATCTGTTCACGGGCGCAGTAGTCTTGGGCGGCGGCGATCTGGCGGTCGAGATCGCCCTTGGTTTTTTGGTCATGGGAGGAGACGCGGCAGTAGATGGCGGTGGTATCGTTGGGAAGGGGGCGGGGGGAGGGGTAAAGGGCGTGAGTACTCAGCCGTTCGATCTCCAGAATGGAAATGCGGCGATGCCCGCCAGCAGTCCGTGCGCAGGCGAGCTTCCCCGCGTGATCCCACCGCCGAAGGGTCTTCGTACACACGCCAAGGAGCGCAGCCTCCTCAGCAATGCGGAAAACTGCTTTCATAGGGAGTTCAGATCGCGAGAGACCTATATAAGGCGGAATGTTATCCCTGAGTCCAACCTTGTCCTAGATTTTCGAAACTGTTTTGAAACCCATTTATGAAGAAAAGCACAGTACTTCAATTCGGTGAATGCCTTTGAAATTAATTCAATTTAAACTGAAGACATCTCTTGGAGAAAGAATAAGGAATGGGCTTTTAATAGAAAATAGGATTCTGGATTTAAATTATGCTTATGTTACTTATTTAATTCATGAAACTAAAGAAACAAAACCATATGAGATGGCTGATGTTCGTATTTCCGATAATATGCTATCCTTTTTAGATGGTGGCGAGTATTCATTTCAAGCGGCTTACGAAACGGAGAAATATTTCCAGAATCTCATTAAGAATAGAGAGGACATACAAGGTCCCAAAAAAGAACAGCTCATTTATACCCAAAATGAGGCAAAAATAATTGAACCGATAACGTATCCGAGATATATTGTGGATTTTATGACTTTTGAGACACATTATAAACAAAGTCTTGGGAAATTAACCGATTATGGAATGTGGAAGAAATACCCAATTGGCTATAAGAAAAATCCGAGTTCTATTATTGGACCAACTGATCCAATCATATTTCCATCCACTATAACAAAATGGTTAGATTTTGAAGTTGAATTCGGTGTTGTAGTCGGGAAAAAAGGTAAAGATATCGAGGAAACAAATGCGGGCGAATACATTGCAGGCTTTACTGCTTTTAATGATATTTCTGCTCGTGATATCGAAATTCCAGAAATTTTACTCCGATTAGGACCCTTTAAAAGTAAAGATTTTGACACAGCGGGCCCAATGGGTCCCTGCATTGTAACTCCAGACGAAATTGGAGATCCGCACAACCTAAAAATGGAACTTCGAGTAAATGGAGAAGTCAAACAAAAAGGCAATACAAAGGATATGAATTGGTCAGTGTATCAATTAATAGCCTACACATCCAAGGATCAAACCATTTTGCCTGGAAGCCTCTTATTTTCGGGAAATCCAGGAAGATTGGAGGATAAAACAATTCAGCGCAAAGAACGATTACGCGTTGGCGATATAATTGAAGTCGAAATCGAGAAAATTGGGCTTTTAAAAAATGAAATTATAGCTAAAAATTAAAAATTTGGTGGACCCTTTTGGAAAAACGGATTTTTTTAAGCTTAGATCGGGGGGTTTGGGATTATGATCTCCAAGAGATTTGTAAAAAGAGTATTGAATTGAAGTTAAATGGTTTAGAGATTCAGGTAGAACACCCCGAAATATTTAAGAATTTCCCTGAACTGGGTGAGGCTAAAAAAATTCTGGCTGATTTTAATTTAAAAACCATTTCGATTCATGGTCCTATAAAAGATATTAATATTTCGAGCTATAATCCGCGCATACGGAAAATCTCCTTGATGGAATTAAAGGATACGGTTATGTTCGCATCTAAACTCTCTGATAATATCTCCTATATCGTTGTCCATGCCGGGCAAAATTCCTTCCGAACTCCATCTAAATACGAGAAGAGTTACTTACCCAAAGCTATAGAATTTACAATAAATGCGTTAAAAGAACTAATAAACGTTTGTGAAGAGCATGGCATAACTTTATCACTTGAAAACATGTCCTACTCGCCATGGCGTTTGAGTTCTCAAATTCGATATTTAGATCAGATTTTTGCAGGACTTCCCTCTTTAAAATTTACTTTTGACTATGCTCATGGAGAATATTATACAGATAGATACAGTCTCCGTATTTTAAAAACCTACAGAAATAGGCTTATCTCAGTCCATATCGGAGATTATAAGGAGTTAGAAATGATTTTCAATCAGATTAAAAATTTAAATCCATATATTATTATAGAACCACATCATTTGAGCATAACAAATAATGTATTTGAGAGAATTCAACAAATAGTGCCAAAAATTCGAGCGCTCTCTTAGGATCAAGAATAAAATCTTATTTTTTAAACTCGGCAATGATTTCTTTGAGAAAAGGAATTAACTGATCCTTAGGGACTGTACAACCGCAGGCATATTTATGTCCGCCCCCGAATCCATTATATTTTTTAGAAAGGCTGGAAATTAAATTATTAATAGGGACTTTGGAACGAAAACTAATACGAATTTTATCACCTTCCCTTTTTTTTGCTTTTCGTCGAAAAACGAAATCCAGAAATTTACGTAGGTACATAAAAAACCAATTTCTAAAATCAGGAGGGCCGTCCCCAACGGCGATTGAATACTTGATATTGTCCTGATCTATTAAATATCCTGCTGCAAATCCAATGTGGCGCTGAAAAATATGAATAACACTTATCTGGTCACTGGATTCTTTCGTAAGATTTATTTTCGCTTTAAGCTTTTCCATCCAAAAACGTTTCTTTGTGGCTTGATAATAGAGCTTCTTAGTAAAACCCACTCCATCCTTATCTTTTTCTTCAAACACACTATAAAGAAACGCTTTCGCATCTGGAATTCCGGCGAGGAGACAGGCATAAACATCAAAAATTTCTTCTCGCCTGAATGAATCGATAACCGTTTGAACGAATGAAGTGACCAGCCGGTCAGCAATAGCCCCTATACAGAGTAGAAACTGGGCTTTTCTCTTATCGTGAATTTCATCAATGAAACAATGAAATAGTAATTCACTACAACTACCATTAATATCCCGTATTACTTTAATTCCTGCAGCTCTTAATTCCTCATCATATGCTTCGGGGATGGGATGATGGTCTAAAAGGGTAATATCATTCCCTTTTTTCTGGAGTTTAATTAAACTCTGAATAAAGGTATCGAGATCATCCGCATTAATATCAAGAAGATATATCTTTTGCGTATGGTCTTTCTTTAACAGCTTTTTTAAAAGAGTATTAATATAAACTACAGTCGCATATTGCAGATCCTCTAACTTGTCCTTCTGGGCTAAAAGAAGGATCCCTGCGGAAGAAAAGCCATCCGCATCATTGTGACATATTATCAAAAATGTTCTATCCCTAAATTTTTTGACTTGTATTTCCTGTTTCTTTAAAAATATTCATCAATTGTGCTTCAATTATATTAATAACATTTTTATTTTCTCCCGCAATCTTCGCTTCGAACCAATGCGAAGTCCCCTCATCAAAAATGCACGATAACTCCACGGTGGAATTATTAAGTATGCCCTGGATTTTAATACTTTCAAGGGGTGTTTTTTTACAATGAACCATTTTTTTGGGGGGAATATTGAAGTCTTTGTACTGTATAGAAAACGATCCATTACATTTCTTTCGCGGTCTACAATTTATTTCAATCTCTACTGAGTTCCAATTAAAAGAAGCAAAAGTTTTCAAGAATTTAACCGATCCTACTCGGCGTGTAGTCGATGAAGTTAAGGCAATAATTGACTCAAACATTAAGCTACCTCATGGAAAGATGTTTTTGAAAAAATATATTCTATAAAACTTTCTTTTAATATTTACTCAGTTATACATCTTCTTAGCACTAGAACTTTAAAAATTTTGCATCTTCCTTTAATTTCCAAAGGAGGTAATAATTCCAATTGTTCCCGTTTAATAAAGCTTTAGAGAAGTTATTCAGTCGTTTTACAATTTAGAATGAATTGAAATGAATTTTTTTATGAAAAAATCGTGAAATCCAAAAAAAATTCTTCAATTTTTACAGGAATAAATTTTTATTTCAAATCTCAGATTGAAAAGCGGCTATACTTTTGTAGATTCGGGCAGAAATGACAATAATTTTAGAATATTTAATTAAGATAGTGGTTTTAAGTTTGGAGAATAAATTTTTATTGCTTTTTCAATTTTTCATTATATAAATTTAAAACAATTCTTTTCATAAAAAATAAATTGGATGTGAAAGAAATTTGGGAAAATTAGCAAGAGAAGTAGCACTAGTTGCAGTAGGCATGTGTAAATTTGGTAATTTTAGCAAATATGGACCACCTGAGACGATAAAAACTTCTCGCGATCTGTGGATGGAAGCTTATCTTGATTTAGTCCAACATATGGATAAAACGGTGAATATTCAGCAAGAAGCCGAAGCTCTCTTTTTAGGGAACTTTTCATCGGACTTATTTGAGCAACAAGGACATCTGGCACCTTTAATGGCAGAAGTAATTGGGCTCAATCCTAAACCAGCGATGAGACTTGAGGATGCGTGTGTTTCCGGCGGTGTCGCCTTCCGGACAGCCATAATGGCAGTAGCTGGGGGGATGTACGACACTGTAATTGCAGGCGGAGTCGAAAAAATGACGGACCTCACGACGGCTGGAGTTACAGACACCTTAGCAGCTGCGGCAGATGCGGCCTATGAATATCCTTACGGGGCGACCTTCCCTGGACTCTATGCGAATATTGCCACCGCGCATATGGCGAAATTCGGGACAACCTTGCGACAGCTTCGATTGGTAGCCATTAAAAATCACAATAATGGGAAATTGAATCCAAGAGCCCAAATGCAAATGACTATTGAGGATATGATGAATAAGAATATTCAGAAAGGCGTTGGGAATTGGAAGGATGTTTGGGAATTCCTCGAAGATGAAAAAGTAAATCCGTGGGTAGCGTATCCACTTCGACTGAATGATTGTTCCTTAGTCACAGACGGGGCTGCTATGACCATAATAACCACCAGAGAAAATGCGAAAAAATATACTGATACACCAATTTGGATTATAGGAACAGGGCAAGGTAGCGATACGCTGGCGTTGCACGATCGCCCTGATAGGGCACATTTACGAGCCGCACAGGTTGCAGCAAAGGAAGCTTTTAAGATGGCAAAGTTAGAACCAAAACAAGTGCAGGTTGCTGAAGTGCATGACTGTTTTACAATAGCTGAAATAGTTGCTATGGAAGATGTCGGATTTTTCAAACCGGGCGAAGGCGCAAAAGCAGTAGAAGAAGGATTAACGGAATTAAATTCACAAATACCTATTAATACGAGCGGCGGGTTAAAATCGAAAGGACATCCAATAGGAGCCAGTGGGATAGGACAGATTGTTGAAGTCTTCAAACAGATGCGCGGCGAAGCAGAAGGCAAACGCCAATTAAAGAAGATTCCCGAAATCGGTTTAGCTCATAATGTTGGTGGATCAGGAGGCTCCTGCACTATTCATATCTTTAAGAGGTAATATGGAGGAATATGAATGACACAAAAACCACAAAAAGTAGAAAAACCAGTAGCAAAACCAGCTGAAAAACCAGCCGCAAAGCCAGCTGCGAAACCAGCTGAAAAGCCAGCTGAAAAACCAGCCGCAAAGCCAGCTGCGAAACCAGCTGAAAAACCAGCCGCAAAGCCAGCTGAAAAACCATTTACCGTCCAAAGTTATGTTGAATTTCTGAATCAAAAGAAATTAATGGGCGCAAAATGTAAAGATTGCGGACAAATCAATTTACCACCACGCATAGTTTGTTCAAAATGTCATAAGGGCAACATGGAATGGGTAGAAATTCCCGGAAAGGGAAAATTAGCAACCTTTTCAACGATATACATTGGGTCATCTTTCATGAATGCTAAAGGATATTCGCCGAAAAAACCTTATTGCTTTGGAACAGTCGATTTAGATTCGGGCGTTTCAATTTCAACACACATCAAGGGTGTAAATGAATCAGATCCTAATTCAATCAAAATTGGCATGCGCTTGAAAGTAAATTATGAAGATGGCAAAGAAACTTTTATCGATCGCTCAGGAAATAAAAGCGAACGCCCTAAAGTGTTTCTAAACTTTGTCCCAGAATAATTTTTTCTTTTTTCTTTTTTCTTTTTAGACCTAACCAAATTTTTTAGCCGGTAAAAATCTGATAATAATAGGTTTTTATTCTTTGGTGCCACTTCTTTTATAAGCAATCGAAGAACCACTAAAAATTATGTTTGGTCGGATTACAGTTGAATAGTAAAGAAATCGAGAAAATGGTAAAAGAGTGGTGTACTGCGGAAGGAATTTTTAAAATTAAAAGACCCGGTGATGCAAATGTCGAGTTTATTTTTGATTTAATATATCCCTTTGAACATCCCCATCCGATGAATTTTATTACATTAGCCCCAAAAGAGAGAGATTACATAAGAATAATTTGCGGAACAAAAATTTCACCCCCACACCTCCAATGTCTCCAGAAAGTTGAAACACGCCAAAAATTTCTTCAGAACTTCACCAAGGCCATGCTTTTTTTGCAGGTACTCCATTCCATTAAACAGGAGAAAGATATCCCAGTTTTTTGGGAACTCTCAGATCAGATTTACTTTGACGGATTAAATAAAAATGAATTTTTCAAAGTGCTTAGAAAAATATATTTCGCAACTATTTCCGCGATTATTCTTTTGAATGAACTGTGTACTCCTGGAGAAATCGCAAAAGGCGCGACAGGAATAGAGCAAATGCCATTTTATGGTTGATTTATTTATGGGATAATTTTGAGATTAACCTGTAAACTCTTTGATCTGAATCAGACGCTCTGTTGCGGGCAAGTCTTTCGATGGAAATTAGAAGAGGATCAGTGGTGGTACGGAGTTATTCGTGATTATGTTCTAAAAATTAGACAAATACAAAATGACCTGGAATTTGACATTTTTCCTCAAATAGAAAATCCGGGAGAATTTATTTCACGATATTTTCGCTTGGATGATAATTTAGAATTAATTTATGGTCAAATATCTAAAGATGATTATTTAAAGGATGCAATTCATAACGCTCATGGACTTAGACTGATCCGGCAAGATCCGTGGGAATGTATGATTTCGTTTATGATATCGCAGAACAATCAAATTCCCAAAATTAAGCATAGCATCGAAACTCTTGCACATAAATATGGTAATCTTCTACACTGCGATGGCAGGGAATTTTACACGTTTCCAACACCAGCACAGTTAAGTGATGCGAAAATAACTGATTTAAAAGATCCCTTTAACAAAGGAGGATGCGCTCTGGGCTATAGAGGAAAGTATGTGTTGAGCGCAGCTTTGATGTCCCATAAAAATTCGCTGAATTTTTCGTTGGAGGAAATTAAAAAGATGCCTTATGAAGAAGCCAGTGCCTTGCTACAAGATTCGTTTTGTGGCATTGGACCTAAAGTTGCGGATTGCATCTTGCTCTTTTCAATGGAAAAATTAGAGGCCGTTCCACTCGATACCTGGATTCGAAAAATTATTTTAAACTGTTATTTTGATAATAAAGAAATACCGGATAGGAAAATCAGAGAATTTCTTTCCGAATATTTTGGTAAATATGCGGGTTATGCCCAACAATATCTTTATTGTAATCGCGTAAAACTTTGCCAGCAAATTTAAAAAGTTTTTAATTAAAAATATGAAAGTGGAAAAACAAAGAAGGTATTAGTCTTTAAAAAAATTTTACTGAGGAAGAATTATGGCAGAAGTCAAAATATATCATGTTATCAAAGAGGAGTTAGTAGAAATAAATTCAGCGATATTTGCAGATGGAGATACCTATGTGGTCGATGATCCCGGCAGAAAAATTATATGGATTTGGATAGGTAGCAAATCGACAATAGACGAGAAGTTCACAGCCGCTCATCTTTCAGATTGTGAATTAATCACGCAACATAGAAAAGAAACGACAGGATATCAAATTAAAACAATCGAACAAGGAAATGAACCGAATGAATTTCTAGATATCTTTGGAGAAAACATCAAATTTGTTGAAGGCGATGTGCATTCAGCGCTGAAACATCTCAAGAAAAAAGAGAAGAAAAGGGAACGGAAATTGACAGAATAATCCGAGACTATCGCCTTTATATTTTTATTTAAAACCTCTATTTTATTTTAGAGGACAGGATTACATGAGTACAATAGTTGAAAAAATCTTAGCAGCCCATTCCGAAAAAGAAAAGGTCGAGGCAGGCGAAATTATTGAGACTGAGATTGATTTGGTAATGTTAACCGAACAGCTTGGCCGTATGATTTATCGAGAATGGGAACAATTAACTGATATGGTAGAGGGAGTTTGGGACAAAACAAAAGTTATTAGTGTATTAGATCATTGGGTGCCTGCCCCTCATATTGATGCGGCTGAAATTCATAAAATTTGTAGAGAATGGGTCAAAAAATATGAGATAGTGCACAGGTTAGACATGTTCTCAGGGATATGTCATCAAGTAATGGTGGAAAAGTATGTAAAACCTGGAATGGTCGTAGTAGGCTCGGATTCGCATACGGTTACATACGGGGCATTAAACGCGTTTTCAACAGGGCTTGGGGCAACCGATATTGTTATTTGTATGGCGACAGGGCATAATTGGTTTAGAGTTCCTAAAACGATAAAAATAACTTTGAAAGGAACAATTCCGCCATTGGTTTATGGAAAAGACATCATTTTAAAATTAATTGGGCAATTAACTGTTGAAGGTGCAGATTATAAATCGATGGAATTTGCAGGACCTACAATTAAAGACTTAAGTATTGATTCACGTTTGACCATTTGTAATATGTCCGTTGAAGCGGGAGCCAAATGTGGAATTTTTCCCCCGGATAAGAAATTACTGGATTATTTTCGGTCGGCATCTCGTGGAGCCACGGAATCTTTGAATCTCATTACCTCCGATCCCAATGCTAAATATAGTGAGGAACTGGAACTGGATGTGAGCAAGTTAAATCCCCAAGTGGCTAAACCGCATAGTCCTCAAAATTCAGTTGATGTCACGGAGGTAGAAGGTATATCTATTAATCAAGGTTTTATTGGGTCTTGCACAAATGGAAGGATGGAAGATTTTCGAATAGCTGGCAAAATTTTAAAGAATAGGCATACGCATCCCGATGTGCGATTAATAATTACTCCAGCAAGTCGCGAAATTTATTTACAATGTTTAAATGAAGGTTTAATGAAAATATTTATTGAAGCAGGAGCGATGGTGACTAATCCAACTTGTGGCGCTTGCATTGGGGGACATTTAGGAATTTTAGCTTCTAAAGAAGTATGCATTTCAACTTCAAATAGGAATTTCAAATCACGAATGGGGCATCCTGACTCCCAAATTTATTTAGCAAATGCAGCGACCGTGGCTGCAAGTGTTTTAGAAGGAATGATTACAGATCCAAGAAAATATGTGTAATAGGAGTGATTTTATGGGTTCGGTCATTAAAGGAAAAGTGTGGAAATTTGGTGATAATATCGATACGGATGTCATTATCCCAGGACGCTTTTTAACGATTCGAGATCCCATTCAAATGGCGTCTCATGCTTTTGAGCCAATCCGTCCTGATTTTGCCAAGAAAATTACAAAAGGGGACATTATTGTAGGGGGGTCAAATTTTGGGAGCGGTAGTAGCCGAGAAGAAGCCCCCTTTGTATTAAAAACGCTCGGGATTGCAGCGATCGTAGCCCAATCCTTTGCCAGAATTTTCTATCGCAATGCAATTAATTTAGGCATTCCTCTCCTGGAATTGAAAAACGCTTCGAATTATTTTAACGAAGGAGATGTAGTTGAAATTAATGTTGAAGGGGGAACAATAATGAATCTCACACAGAATAAAAAATACCAGGGGACTAAATTACCACCGTTTTTAATGGATATTATCACTGCAGGTGGCGCAATTGCTGCTGTGAAACAACGAATAAAGCGTGAGAAAAGTTCATAGGAATAGTTGGAGTATCGATAATGCCTACCATTGCTGAAAAAATCTTTGCAATTCATTCCGGAGATGCCGAGGTTGAGCCCGGGCAAATCGTAAATGCCGATGTAGATGTCATCATGATGCACGAAATGCTGGGCATGCGTGTTGCAGATATTTATGCAGAACTAAATCTTGAATCAATTGCCCATCCCGACCGGGTTGTGGTGCTCCTAGACCATTGGACTCCTGCTAATAGTATCGACGTCGCCGTCGTTCATAAAACTACGCGTGAGTTTGTGAAAAAATATAAGATAACCAATTGGTTCGGGATGACAGAGGGCATTTGCCATCAAGTGGTTCCCGAACTAGGATTCGTGTGGCCTGGCGCCTTAATGGTCGGAACAGACAGTCACACTTGCACCTACGGGGCATTTGGTGCCTTATCCACCGGGATTGGCTCGACCGATTGTGCCATTCTTCTAGCAGAAGGCAAATTATGGTTCAAAATTCCCGAATCAATGAAGATAAATTTAGTAGGATCGATTCCATTTTATATCACAGGAAAGGACATCATTTTAAAAATAACTGCCGAAATTGGAACAGAAGGAGCGAATTATCAAAGTTTAGAATTTCATGGAGATGCTGTCAGCGCCCTCAGTGTTGATAGTCGAATGACTATTTGCAATATGGCAATAGAAGTGGGCGCTAAAGCGGGGATCATTGAACCTGATCAAAAAACTTTAGATTGGTTGCACAATCGGGTGAAGCGCGAGTTTAAAATCATACGGGCGGAT
The DNA here is from genome assembly GCA_964353755.1 of uncultured archaeon. GTDB lineage: Archaea > Asgardarchaeota > Lokiarchaeia > Helarchaeales > HEL-GB-A > CAYGYC01. The sequence goes on from CAYGYC010000030.1 coordinate 20,811, forward strand.
CCAGAGGCTCAGTATACTTCCGAGATTACTATCGATGTGAATGAATTAGAACCCCAAGTAGCGAAACCGCACAGCCCCGAAAATTCAGTTTCCGTAGGAGAGGTCCAAGGAATAAAATTTGACCAAGGATTTATCGGGAGTTGTACGAATGGACGCATGGAGGACCTCCGAATAACTGCTAAAATCCTTAAAAATAAACAGGTCCATAAAGATGTGCGATTAATTATCACACCAGCTTCCAAAGAGATTTATTTAAGCGCCATGAAGGAGGGGCTTATTAAAATTTTTATTGATGCCGGAGCCTTAGTGACCCATCCCACCTGCGGGGTATGTCTGGGTATCTTAGGGACATTAGCCCCCGGGGAAGTGAGTCTTTCTACCTCTAATCGTAATTTCATCGGTCGCCAAGGTAGTCGCGACGCTCAAATATATCTTGCATCGCCGGCGACTGTGGCGGCGAGCGCCTTAAAAGGAGAAATTACCGATGTTCGTGAATTCTTAACTAAATAAATAACTTAAAATAAGATTGAAAAAAAATAATAAAAAAATACACTCCGTTTTAAGGCGTGAAGTCATCGAACCGCAAGAAATGCTCTTCTTCTTGGTTTATGATGTGCTCGATGATAAGCCGGGTCCGCACATCATTAATCTCTAGAGCCTTATTAATGATCTCACGGTAGAGCTTGATAGCATAATCCTCGGCATCCCGGTCGTTTTTAATCCAGTCATCAACCTTAGCGCCCACATTCGGTAGGGGCTCAACATTTGCGATAACCTCTTTCTTGATTTCATAAATACGCTCTGCAATCTTCTCCAAATGTTCCATCTCTTGCAAGAAAGTCGATCTAAGGAGGTCGGAGAACACACTCGGCTTGGTCTTGTTGGTAATGACTTCCAACGCCGTTTTCTTTCGGCGGTTTAACTCTGCATTTGCCTTCTCATGCTGATTTGTATATTGTACGATGGCTGACATCTCGCCGGCGACCGCCCGGTTCAACAGGGCAATCCAATCTTCCGTAAAGATTGCTTGGAATTCCTCTTCCGGCACTTCTGGAAATTTAGGCTCTCCCTCAATCTCGCTATAGTCTTGGAACTGGAGGAAGTGCTTTTCCTCATCC
>CAYGYC010000031.1:0-21351 GCA_964353755.1 uncultured archaeon
CTGATTATCTTTCTAACGGATACTATTTATTTAACGATCAAGCGATTTTTCGTCGTATTCCTTTTGACAGAACGACCAACCTTAGGTTTCAATGCGTTAAATATCGGGACCTGGAGCATTTTCGTCTATATTGGATCCATTCTGGGCTATTATATTTCGGGATTCGCATCTGATAAACTTGGCAAGAAAAAGACTCTCTACATTTCCGTGCTGATTTACTTTGTAGGAAGCGTTTTTTTCCTCGTTTCATGGAATATTTCAATTATATTCATGGGGCTTTTCTTTGTCAATTTAGCATATGCAATCTATAGATTAATAGCCGAAATATTCGCGGTAGCGTTCTTTCCTACGAAACTGCGCGCTTCAGCCACCGGTTTGGTGTTCCTTTTGGCATCGGCATTAGGGTTCGTGGCAAGCTTTGTCATGTTCTTAGTCTTGGATCTCATGGGCAGCTGGGGCACAATGTTCTTCATTATCGGAACCGGCGGCCTTTTGGCCTTAGTTTTGGTGACCTATCTCATGCCCGAGACTGAGAAACACCCTGAGGAGGATTCTTACCTTTCTAAGGTAATGGAAGAAATTACTGAAGCTGAAATCAAAAATCATCGACCAATTGAAGCAGTTGCGTCCCGCATGGATGAAGATTCGCCACCAATTCCCGATCCGTACCTTGATGGAATCGAAACGGATCAAAGTATCGCAGACCTCCCCCTTGTCGAACCCGCACATGTACAATCTATCGAAGACAAATTAATCACGGTAACGACCTAACGCTGAGCCTGGCGTTTTGGCACCAGGTTATAAAATTGATTCAAATATAAATTTTTTTTCCCTACTTTACTTCAAAACTCGGATTGAAAATGTAAATAGGAGGAAAAAAGAACCTTGCTCTAACCGAAAATAACTAGGAGTATCACAATTATCATAAAAATGATCAAGATCATCCAGTAGCCCTGAAGCAAATTTTTCCGCTTTAATAATATACTAATCTCGTTTATTAGGTCATTTTCACCAAGGCTCTGAGCAATTTTCAGAGCGTCTTTCAATGAATTAAATCCGTTCTCATAATCTTTCATCAAGAGAAAAGTTGAGCCAAGATAGAATAATGTCCACGATTTTAATTTTAAATCACCCGTTTTTTCTGTAATTTGTAAAGTTTTTTCATAACATTTAAATGCTTTTGAAAAGTCTCCAAGTTGAGCCAGTATTTTAGCATAACTCAGATATCCATGGGCAATATTTGGCCAAGATTGAAGCTGTTCGCTAATTTTTATAGATTCTTGAATTTGCATAAGGGCAACATTTTCTTTCTTGAGAACTCTATTGATATCAGCCAATCCACGCAACGCATTTACGAGAAGAGTTAAATCATTCGACTTTTTAGCGATCTCTAATCCCTTTTGGAAATTTTCCATAGCGAGGTTGTTTTTCTCCAGATTTGAGTAGCTAAATCCTAGCTTGACATAATCCCACCCCTTAGGATTAGAAATTTTTACGTTTTTAGTCTTCGGGCTTGTATTGCTCTGAGTATATGCAAGCCGGAGTCGATCATCTAGATATTCACATGCTTCGTAAATACAGAAGGCAAATTCATATTTCTTTTGAGGTGGTACTTCTCCTATAGTGATCTCTACCCATTTTGGAAAATCAATAATGGGGTTTAACTGTTTATCAGAGAGATCCATATTAGTAACGCCTAAAAAGTGAGGGCCCAATACGTTCTTAACGAATTCGGGAGTATTTGCCTCAATTTTATAAATTAAGATGTCCGTGTTTTCTTTCTTCAGTTTTTTCCAATGAGTAGCGATATCGAGTAGCAATTTCTCAGGAAAGTCTGCAGAATCTTTAGATTTTTTTAGTCCAGAAAATTGTTTAGTGGGTTTATATTGAGTCACCTCAATAGTTTCATTCGATTTCTCAACCAGATGTGCGGGATTATGATTAACCCAAATGATTTTTTTAATATCTTTGGACTGGAGTAATGCAGGAGTAATATCGAATTCATCACTCCCTGAATATCCCATAATAATTATAGTTCGGTCATTGAATAAATGGGTTAATGCCGGTAATTTGTATTCTTCAGTTTCAAAAGATTCCGCTCCCTTTCGATATCTACCGAGCGCATAGGTGGTGGTAATAATAGATTTCCGGGTTTTTTTATTTTGAATGATATTTTTTACAGAGCCATGAAGCTTATAGAGGGGATATTTACCCGATTTAAAGAGTTTTTGCGGATCCGAATGGGTTTTAAAATCGCGACGCGTAATTATCGGATAAATAAGTTCCTTGGGAGTGATAACGTCCATCAAGGCGTATTCAATTAAATAGTCAAAATTAGTTGTAGCGACATAATATCCCTTTTTAATTGCATTGGCGAGGAAGAAATGGATGATATTGGGATTATTAACGGTTTCAAAGTAGTTCATTAGCTTCAATTCGGGGTCGATAGCCTCTTGAAATAACTGAATAAGGACTTCATACTTCAAATACTTAATTTCTAGAATCTTATCAATTTCTTCGGGAGGTACATACATTTTTATGAGGCTTTCACAAATTTTTTGCGCCGGGTACAACAATGAGGGCGGATTTGACGAGATACCTGCGCCTGCAAGAAAGGTATAATTATCTTTAAGATTAAATAATTCCTTTATCGAAATTGAAAACGTTTCCATCATTTTAACTTCAAAGTCCTACCATAAAATTTGAGATCATAGGCGCTATTATTTCGAGTTCCTATTTTATAAGAAAAAAAAGGATTATTGAGGATTGGGTTAAACGATTTCAGAAACGAGTTTGCCGAGCTTCGATTTTGAGGGGACGCGTTCATATCCCATCGCCCAGAGCACGCAGAGCCAGCTGAGCATAGCGCCCATAAAGGCGGTTAGATGGGGGACATAGGAATCGCTAGTGAAACCAAGCATCGCGATAAGGTAAGCGATCTCAAGGATGGCGGGGATGGCCCATTTAAACCCAATTTTTCGCCAGAGAGCGTAAGCCGCTATACAGCCTGCTACGATCCCATGTATAATTAAGTTTCCGATGAAGCCTCCCGGAATAGTTGCATACATCCAAACGTCTATCATGATATCTACGATGAAAGCAGTCTCCCCGAGTGCGATAAGCAACGTGGTCTCAAGGTTTTTCTCGAGCGGCTCTTTCTTATAGAAATGCAGGAAGCAGAAAACAAGGATGGGAGTAATAATAGCAGTGATAAGACTTACCGGCCAACCAGTTAATCTGTTCCGCGAGATATCGTAATTTGTATCAATCAATTGTAATGTCCGGAGATTGCCAGCTGCTATTTCGATTATGAATAACATGCCACAGGTACAGTCCAATTCACCTTTTGCTACGCGAACACCGTTTAGATCCCGAATCTCAAACTTTAAGGAGAATTGGGCACCATGAAGACCCGGTTCCTCTGCCCAGTAGACATAATTCTCGGTAATGGTGAGCATATACTCCGTATCCGGAGCCCCTAAAATTCCAAGAATGTCGAAAATGCTGAAATTACGCCCAATATGGTTCACGGTTTCACTTCCCGCACCGATAACAATGTGCACCCAAAAGATAGTGAAGTTATTGGTGATTTTTCCCGAAGAATCGTAGATATTCCCCGTCTGATTGACATAAAATTGTTTTGATATCTCACCATAGGATACATTACAGATGGAATGGGTGGCATTAATCGGATAAGATCCGAAATGGAGGGGCATGATTTGGGTCCCATTATCATAACGAAATTGGGAATTGGTGAAAGAATCGAAATACAATGGGTCCTGTATATTCGTCCCGAGGTTAAGTGCCCTTGCAATTAAGACCGATGAGAGCGCTAAGCCCGCACTGATTACCACTATTAACAGAATTCTTAATCGACGTCGTGTTGGTATCATAAATTTTTCTACTTCGTTCTATTATAAGAAATTATCGAAGAAAGAAATCCCAAGCAAAAAAGTCCATTAAGAAATATCACAACTAAATAGGGTCTTAAAAAGTGAAGGGGAAGCTTCACCAAGAGAAGATATTCAAAAATATTATAAGTTAAAACCTAAGCGAAAAAGTCCGTTAACAAAAGGGGTCATCACATTTTTTGCGATTTGGCATTGCCTCCTCAATATCCCCATCTTAATTGCCCTTATTCTCCCTTGGATAGATGGTGCGAATTTTTTTGAATTCGCCTTTGGGCAATCACCAGATATGCTAGCGTCAGATCGGGCGATCGCTGCAGGCGTTGCTTTATTCTTTTTGTTCTGAGTTACTCTTGGAATACCGGAAATTCTTTGTATTAGCGCCGCGCTTGATCACGATTTAGCCCGGGCCCAAAGAAAATTATAAGATGCTCATATAGTTTTTATTTTTATACCTTTTGCTTTTATATTCATAGGGTGTACCCTTTTCTTATCTCATGGCATGCAATGGTTTGGGGTTGAACTTTTTGATTTTATCCTTTGGCCAATCTATAGTTTCATTGCGCTTGTATATTTGATATTTTTAATTATCGCAGATATTTTCAAATATTTTCCAAAAAAGCAGGTCTAAAAGGTATAGACCATTGCTAAGATGATGACTAACATCATCATCTAAAAAGATAAAGAACATTTCTAAGATGATGGTTGAATTTCTTTAAAATTAGATTGTATATCCAGTGGTGGATGAATTAGAAGAAAATTCAAAAAATTATGTCTGATTAATGTATAAAAAATGAGAAAAAAGATATAAGACAATTCATTTTTTTCCTGCAATCTCTATAATTTGATTGTTTCTTATTTTTTTCTATTTTAAGAAATTATCTATAACAAAAGTAATTAAGTTCTGAAGCGTAAAGGAATGATGAGGCAATTTATAGAAAAAAGGTAAGAATTTTGCTTGGCATGAATAATGTACTGTTGAAAATCGATCTCTCAAAGGAAGAGATAGGGAAAGAAGCGATTTATGATGATTTAGTAACAAAGTATTTAGGCGGACGTGGATTAGGCGTTAGAATATTGTGTGACAATTTGAAAAAAGGGGTAGATCCCTTAGCGCCAGAAAATTATTTAATATTTGCCATTGGTCCGCTCACCAGTACTATCATTCCGACCAGTGGGCGGTGCTCATTGGTAACGAAATCACCGCTCACCAATACGATTTTGCATTCCAATTCAGGGGGCTTTTGGGGATCCGTGTTTAAAAAATGTGGATATGATGCATTATCTATTACGGGCAAATTGAAAGGGGATTTTAAGGGCTATATTGTAATTGATGGCACGGATAATATTGAAATTAAAGATGCTACCGAGTTATGGGGGCAAACTTCAGATAAAGCTACTGAAAAGTTATTGGAGATAGAGGGAAAGTGTCAAGTATTGGCGATTGGACCTGCAGGCGAAAATTTGGTTCGCATGGCCAGTATCATGAATCAAGGGCATCGGGCATTTGGGCGAGGGGGCCCGGGGGCGGTTATGGGCGCCAAAGGGTTAAAAGCCATTGTCGTGAAAAATGGCACAAAAAAAATTCAAGTACATGAGTTAGACCGGTTAAAGAATTTAAATAAGGTTGCTTCCGATAAAATAAAGGTATTTCCGATAACCTCTCAGGGCTTACCGCTGTTTGGAACCGCGGGCATGATTAAAGTCATAAATTCCTTTGGGATGTTACCCGTTAATAATAATCAAATGGCATATATTTCAGATAATCGGATAGAGGATATCAGTGGAGAACGATTGCGCGAAAAATTCTTAGAGAATGCAGAAGGCTGTTATGCATGTCCCATTCGATGCGGGCGAATGACTAATACAGGGGAAAGAAAAGGGAAAGGACCTGAATTTGAATCACTATGGGCGTTAGGACCCCAATGTGGCATTTTTGATTTAAAAGCAATTACTCATGCAAATTATCTGTGTAATAGTTATGGACTGGATACCATTTCGGTGGGAAATACCATTTCATGCGCAATGGAACTTCAACAACGAGGGTTATTAGACGAATCCGTAATACAATTCGGCAATTATCAGATATTGGAAGAACTAATTAGAAATATTGCCTACAGAGAGGGGCTGGGAGATGAATTGGCCGAGGGGTCTTTAAGATTCGCTAAAAAACATAATGGGACCCAATATGCCATGCAAGTTAAGGGGTTAGAACTCCCCGCCTACGATCCGCGGGGGGCAATGGGGCAAGCTTTGAATTTCGCGACTTCAAACCGAGGCGCATGCCATCTCACGGGATACTTAGTTGGAATGGAGCTTTTAGGGGTTCCAAAACTGATAGACAGGTTCTCCCTAGCCAAATCGGATCTGCTCGTTTTAAAACAGAACCAAAGTGCCGTTGAAGATTCATTGGTGGTCTGTAAATTTGTCGGTTTCGCTTTAGGGCTGGATTACCAAGTTCGGTTTCTTCGTATCATCACAGGACAAGACTATACAATCGATAAATTGGTTGAAATAGGCGAACGAATCTATACGCTGGAGCGGTTATTCAACATTCGAGAGGGCTTTTCACGAAAGGATGACACCCTCCCTGAACGTTTTTTGAAGGAACCTTTGCAAGAGGGTCCTTCTAAAGATTATATCATCCCGCTGGATAGATTACTGGAGGATTATTATCGTATTCGTTGTTGGGATGCGAATGGAATTCCGACAGATAAATTATTGCAGAAATTGAATTTAGAGAGATTGAATTAAACCAAGTGGGCGATTTTATGGTTATTGATAAAGCTACCTTTAAAGAATTTCAAATTGTTGGGAAGGTACTGACCGATCACATGTATAATACCTCCCATTCGGGAAATATTTCGATGCGCAGTGGAGGAAAATTATTAATCAAGCGCCGCGGCGCAATGCTGGGATTCTTAGAACCGGAGGACATCATTGAAACCGATTTGTATAAACAAGATTCGGGCATTATGTTATCCAGCACGGAAACGGAGGTTCATCGGCAAATCTATTTGCAGACAGATGCGCAGGCCGTCATTCATGCGCATAATCCATATTGTGTCATTTTATCACTAGTCGAAGATGAAATAACCTGCCTCGATGCGGAGGGAAATTACCTGTACAAACGAATTCCGGTAATCGAGGTAGAAAATCCGGCTGGACCGACAGATGCGGCTTTAGAGGTGCCGAAAGTCCTGAAAAATTATCCGATAGTGGTGGTAAGAACACATGGGGTCTTCGCCAAAGGGACTTCGCTTATTGATGCGCTCCAAAATGTGACCGGCGCTGAACAATCGGCCATGCTTCGCTATTACACCCTTCTCTTAAATAAACCGTTGAAACGAGATCTCTCTACAGAGAAACATTTTTCAGAATGGTGAGGGGGAAAATAAGTCGCAGGGGCGGATGTGATTAGGTCCTCAGATCTTATAAAGCAAATAAAAAAGGGGAATTATTCTATAAAGTCTAAAATCCTCCCCAAAAAAAGATATAAACAATTTTGATTTTAAAAGATAATAGCAAGGTGAAAAAAATGGCAAGGACGAAAATCCAAATTAGAAAGGATTATGAAGATCTTGACCCTAAGATCCAGGCTGATTTCAATAATCTCCTAGAAAAACTCCAAAAATCGATGACCATTACCAAAGAACTCAGTACTCTTCGGGACGACTCACAACTTTTAAAACTGGATTTACAGGATAAATTACAAAAGCTGCAACAAGTTATTCAGACGATGTCGAATATCATGAAAAGTCAGCATGATATTCTCAAAGCTATTATGGGAAATCTCAAAGCATAATTTATTTTTTATTATATGGTAGTAAATAAGGGGATTTAGGTGGAGTGAGTCATCAAAAATTCCTGTAAGGAACACACTTGAACCCCTTGAGCGGCTTGAGCGAGATTATATTCACAGAATGGGCAGGAGGTTAGTAATATTTCAGCTTGGGTACGGAGGGCATCTTGGATTCGTGTTCCCGCAATTTTTTTAGCCAGATTTGGGAAAGCAGCAAGCACGCCACCTCCTGCACCACAACACCGGGCTTTTTCTTTGGTATATTCCATTTCTTGAAAGGAAAGGTTTAACTCCTTAAATAGAGTACGAGGAGGTTCATAAAGCTCAAAGTGGCGTCCTAAATGGCAGGGATCATGATAGGTAACTTTAATATTAGGCCGTTGAAATCGTTTTGAATAGGCGGGGAGAATTTCAGTGAGATGTTGCAATTTGATATGATTATCGTGAAGAAAATCCGAGTAGGCGGTTTTGAAGGTGGAATAGCAACCGGGACAAATAGTAATAATATCAGAAAATTTCGCCAATTTGTCTTGAACCCGTGTTTGGATGGTAGTAAAGGGTTCATCCATACCAAGATTATGTAGAACACTTCCGCAGCAAGGCTCTTCGATCCCAAGATAGGTGAAAGGAATATGAAGATAATTCAGTAAGGCGATGCCTGTCTTTGCCTGCGACTGCACTCGATAGGAGGCCATACAGCCCAGAAAAAGTAGTGTGTCGGTTTCTGTATAATTAATATTTTGAGAGAGCCATTTGCAACGAGCGGAGGGGGATTCTGCAAAGGGGTTGGAATACTGGGAGATGCTCTCAAAGATTTTTTGATGGACGGGGAGGAGGAGATCTTGTTGTATCGCTTCGGAGCGCGTTTTAAGCATTAATTGATAGGTATTAATGGAGCCTGGGCAAGCTACAGTACAAGCCTGACACCCTGTACAGAAATTTAGTCCATTCTGAAAGGAACTCTTAACTTCTTTGGTATGGGAAAGAAATAAGAGCCCTTGTCCCCCGACAAAGGTGTCACTTCCAAAGGCATCTCCGATTTCTTCATAAATAGGACAATAATTAACGCATCCGCCACAATTAACACAATAGAGCAGTTCTGAAAAGCCTTTATCAATTAACCGTTGGCGTCCATTGTCAAATAGGATGACATGGACTTCTTTGGGCCCATGCATTCCATAAGTCAATTGGTATTCAATGTCTGCGGTCCGGCTAGGGCCGGAAATGAATGATAAGTACACACCGGATCGGACTGCTAATCCAAAATAGGCGGCGGACTTCATAATCGTTAAAGCATCTTCGGCGGTGGGCACGATTTTTTCAATTCCAGCCAAGACAATATGCTTGCGCGGCAGACTAGTGATAAGCCGTTGGTTGCCCTCATTCTCCTCCAGACAAATGAACCCTTCCTCAGCTGCAATCGCATTGGCACCGGAAATGCTAATATTCGCTTTTAGGACAAGGTCTCGGAGATTTGCGCGTGCAGCGGCAATAATTGCCTCGAGGGGAGCGTGTTCATCGAGACTGAAGAGTTGAGCGGCTTGTTGTTGGGTAATATGAAGGCTCGGGATCAGGGGGTGGGAAGGATGCGTTTGGGTAAGTTGAACGAGGCGATCGCCAAGATCGGTTTCAATTAGTTCAATGTTACGTGAGACTAAGTAGTCTTTGAGTTTAATTTCTTTGGAAGCATTTGTTTTACATTTTACAATGATAGATTCATTAATTAGCGTATCGAGAATACGAAAAATATCCTTTGTAGTGCGTGCATAATAGACTTTGCACCCGTTTTCTTGCAAGCGGGTCGTGGCAAGTTTTATAAGTTGCGGGAGATTCTGAATCGCATTGCTTTTAATAGTTCGAAACTTAGTTTTTAATTGCGCACCTGAAATTTGATCTGCTAAAGCACGATGTTTTATTCTAATCGCATTGAGTGCTTTTACACGTGATTTATTTATATTATCCTTTTGTAAGGCGAGATCAATTCGCTTTTTTAATTCTTGATAGGTTTCATTTGAGGGATTCATAGTGAATCAAGCCATTAACTGTCTTTTGGACTTGGAAGAAAAATAAAGAGGTTATTTTTGCAAATGTTCAAGTTTAGTAATCAGCTCGATATATGCTTTCATCGCTACTTCTTTGGACATATCTTTTCTAGAGGCCCAAGCATCGTACTTCGCTCTTGCCCTGACATTCATTCTGCCGGGGCGTTCACCCGTGACAATCCCAAATAAAGCTTGTTTGTACAAGCCGTACATTTCTAATTGGATGTTGGTCGGCTGCTCCGGTAATTTATCCGCCCGTTTGAGTGCTTCTTCAAATTTAGTTTTGAGCTGGGAATTCACATCTTCAGACAAGTTATTTTCTCCGTAAAAAATATAACATATATAAACCAAGATAATTACAAAATCATATAAAAAGATTCTAAAAACAATAATATCCTTTTTACAAATGGAAGTATGAATTCCTAAAAAATTAGGATAGAAATAAGTGAATAAGTAAATAATCAGGATAAAAATAAGTGATCTCAAGTGAGTAAAATGGAAATATATAGTGTGACGACCTCTGGAGAGACGACTTTTGTAACAGCGCCCACTCTTAAGGAGGCTTTACAATCTGATCAGGTCTTAATTATTATTGATGATGATTTGAAACTCATATTTCTATGGAAAGGAAAGAATTCGTCTGTGGCGAAAAAATTCATTGGGGCCCGACTTTCGCAATCCGTAAGAGGTGAAAAGGGTCTTCTCTATAAAGTCCTGCCAGTAGATCAGGATGAGGAGCCACCGGAATTGGTGGGGATCTATGAGAAGAAACCTGCAGAGAGTCATGCCTACGGAAAAAGCATGGATATGACCGAAGGAAAAAGTACGGAGGAACTTGCAGAAGGTCCTGTAGCCGGCACCCTCTCAAAGGAAATAAAAGATAAGATAATGAATGAAGCCCTCCCCACAGGCTTTGAACGAGAAGGGATTGTTATCGGAACTGATTATTATGGCTTTAGTAAAAGTGTATCCAATGTTCTAGGGAAAACTGTCGAATCCAGTGATATTCAAAAAGCTGAGGATTTACCAGATGGGCAGTTATTTGATAATACCTATGGAATTCGTCTGTTAGTTGAAAAGGGCAAAGTAACTGTTGTTGAAATTTTGAAAAGGAAAGAATAGAAAGGGTGAAAAGTATGTCCTTAATAGATAAAATAAAAGAGGAACCATTACCGGAAGGATACGAACGTGAAGGAATTATCATTCCGCCCGTATTCTTTGCAGTCACCGAAAAAAAACTGATGGTCTTAGGAAAGCAAGTCGTGAAAAAAGAAATTGAGAAAGCAAAGGACCTTCCCGAGGGGTTCATCTTCTCGGAACAATATACTCCACGGATTTATATTGAAAAAGGTAAAGTTGTGGCCATCGAAATTTTAAAGAAACGTGGGTAATGCTCTTTAGTTTTTGTTTTATTCTTTTTTTTAGGCGTGAAAACTTTTTAGGAAACGATGGTAATTTTTTTTTGACTTACTGAGTAAATGGACCTAAAGATTGGAGTAAATTAAAAGTGATAAAAAGGCTTAATTTTTTCGGGAACCCGAATATTGGGGTGTATGCAGTGGCTACTGAAAAGTATGCGATAGTGCCCCGTGGATTGCTGAAACGAACGATAAAGGCCATTGAAAAAATTATGGAAGTGACTGTAGTTAATACGGATATTGGGCAATCTCGGATTGTTGGGGTCTTGGGAGCGGCAAATTCGAATGGCATTTGCGTTCCCTCCTACGCCACAGAAAGTGAAATTCTCTTTTTGAAAAAAGAATTAAATATTCAAGTAGAACGTGTGCCAACTGATTTAACTGCCTTGGGGAATAACATTCTCTGCAACGATAAAAGAGCTCTTGTGAACCCGGAATTTGACCAAATGGCCCGGAAAGTTATTTCTGATGTTTTAGGAATAGAAGTAGTGTCCGGAAATATTAATAATATAAGCACGGTTGGATCGACTTCAGTAATTACGAATAAGGGGATATTATTACCGCCGATAAATAATAAAGAAGAAATTCAATGGATCCAGGAACTGTTTGGTATCCCAACGAGCGTTGGAACTATTAATGGTGGGGTTCCCTACATCGGCTCAGGACTTGTTGCAAATTCATATGGAGCGATTGCGGGGGATTCAACAACAGGTCCTGAATTGGCGCGGATCGGAATGGCTTTGGATTTATAAAAGGGATTTGATCTTTCATTTACATGTACTAGGGATGGCTTCTTGTTAATTGATTAATTTTAGTGAAGTAGGAATGGTAAAAATCACAAAAGTTCTATTATTATTGAAAAACATGGTTTATGAAAGCACATCGCCCATGGAAATAATTCGATTTGCTAAATATTACAGGAACAAAGGACTTGACGTCCACGTCATCCTTTGGGGGCCTATGGGAATTCTGTTGGGCAAAAAAAACAAGGTAGGCCGAATGCAATACGAAGAAGAAATGAAAGAATGCGTCAAATTAGGAATTAAATTCACTTGCTGCGACCTTGCGGCTAGTATTATTGGTTTAGATAAATCTGAATTGATGCATGGGGTTGACATGCAGCCCTCCTTTAAAGTTGCGGATTTATTATTGGAATATCAAGAAGCAGGGCAATTGATCATTTCCCTTTAAAATATCAACTTAGGGAGTAACAAAAATATTTTGAAAATTGTAGTACTAGTTGCGGATATGTTAGAATTTATTCGAGTTTTTTATTGGCGTGTCCGAGCCGTAGATCGTCTTCTGAAAGCTTGAGATATGTGCAGATCGCGGCGAAAATACTTTCAAAGAAAGCACTGCCATTAATCTCAAATTGACACCCTAAGGGGGCATAGTCAGCATGCGCACCTTCCCATTGTTGTTTTTCCCAATTATAAGGGCTCTGGGTGGCACGACCCGGTAGATAAATGGGCAGATCAAGCAGATTCCAGAATCCTGTTTTATGCGCGGTCAGACCAACTATCATAGCTTCATTCTCGCGGGCTACTTCGGCCGTTAAAGAAAGACCCCCACTTCCAGAGCTCAGAATGACCAGTTGACCCCGTCTTATAGGACGATTTTTGGGGGCATAATTTAGGATAGAGGTAATGTATCCGTGAGGCATCTGGCGCAACCGCATTTCAAATGGAGCAATTTGAAGATTAAAGATCTTCCCTCGACCATAAAGATGAACTGTAACGTTAGAGAAATAATTAAGAATTAAATTTGATATTAAATCGCAAATATTTTCCTTAGAACTCTCTACACAAGTATTCAGATTATCCATAGCATTTTGTAGTAGGTCGTCACAGCATTTTCGTGTAATCTCACATGAGTTTTCGAAGTCTATATCATTATCAAGGCATTCATGGAGGCCACGGCTAATACATTCCCAAAATACAGCATTCGTAAATTCGAAACGCGTTCCTAAGGGAGTAAAAGCTTTCGGATAAGGAGCTTTGATTTGATTTGCATTTAACTTATCTGGAATCTCCAGAATAATATCAGGAGATGATTGATTACATAGAGGAGAATTTGGCGTGGCTGTAACTGCGATAATTTTACACTTCAGTTTGCAGCCGAAAATACTTTTATTCACGACAGATTCGGTTTCCCCCGAGGCACTAATGGGGATGATTACGTCATTTTCGGTAAGTACTGAAGAGGGAGGACCTGAAATTTCTCTTTCTGCATAGGGGTAATCCACATCAAAGCCCAGCTGGGATAACCGATGAGCAAAAGTCTTGGCGCCCATGTATAAGGAGCGCCCCGCTGCGGCAAAATCAATCCGCCTCCCGGGAGAATAGTTTTTAGGGTGACATTCTTCCACTAAGAAGCGAATGAATTCCATTAGATTGTCCTTTTCGTGTGAGAATACATAATCTAAATTAGCTTTAGTTTGTTTTAAGAGATATTTCCATGTAGAATCAAACCCATTAAATACCTCATCTATCGCAGTTTTTTTTATGGGAACTTTTGCCTCTATCATTTCTTACGCACCCACTTAATGAATCGTTAAAATGCGATTATCACTTCACTTATGTTAAGCTATTTTTCCGAAATTATAAAAACGTATTTCACCAACATGATGTCTATGCTTTTGAATTTTTATTTGAATTTATCTAAAATTTAATACAAGATAGTAAAAATTTAAGAATCTAAATTATAGAATCTAATACTATGAGTGTGAAAACATATCGAATTACGGGAAATTTCAAACGGAAACGTAGAACACAAGATTTTGTGAAAACGATCCAAGCGATGAAGGAATCAGATGCAAAAGAACTGACATTATCTACCATCGGGAGTCAACATAATGTCAAGCGGTTTCAAATTAGAATAAGGAAAATAGAGGAATTGGAAAAATGAGTCAGGCGCCGAAATCGGGTCGGGATCGATTAAATCAGCTTATTGGGATATCAAAAGAGTACGAATCCCGGGCAGATCAGATTCAGATGCAGCTTGATTTATTAAATCAATCCATTGCGGTGACACAAATAACAGGCGAAACTATTGAAAATCTAAAGAATTTACAGGATGGGCAAGAAATTTTACTTCCTTTAGGGAATTTATCCATATTAGGGAATATAGCTTATATTAAAGCGAAATTAATGGATTCCTCAAATGTTCTTGTCAATGTGGGCGCTTCTGTTGTTATAGAGAAACCAATTGGTGATGCAAAAGACCTATTAGATAAACAATTAGAGGAATTGAATAAAATAAAAGCCCAATTAAGTCAAGCAATGCAACAAATAATTCAAAATATACAACAAATTAGGAATGAAATAGAACGATTAGCCGCCGATATGCAACAGCAACAACAACAGCAACAGCAACAACCCATGATGGGCGGGTCCTAACCATTAATCTTTTTTATAAGATGACTCATTTTTAATTACAAGTCTTCTTTTTGGATTGATGATACTTGTTTGAGAAATTAAAGAATGCCTTTAGTGGATTAAAAGATAAAATTACTTTGAAAATGTTAAATGAAAAGAACCTGAAAAAGCCTTTAACCGAATTTAACAATCTTTTAATTCAAAATGATGTTTCCGTTATAGCCTCAGAAGAAATGTGTAAATTGCTAGAAAAGGAGTTGTTGGGAGAAAAAATTGGGAGATTAGAGAATATTAAAAATGCAATTTATACCTCTTTGAAAAAGGTAATTATTGAAGTGCTCACTGCGAGTACACAAATTGATATTCTGGAGATTATAAACAAGAAAAAACAAAAGGATGAACCGGCTATATTCGTTTTTTATGGAGTAAATGGTATCGGAAAGACCACAACAATAGCCAAAGTAGCCCATTATCTCCGGAAACATAATTTCACATCCGTTCTAGCGGCATCGGATACTTTTCGAGCCGGCGCTATTCAGCAATTGGATAAACATGCTAAAAAATTAAATATGAAGATTATTAAAGGTGAGTATGGGGCGGATGGCGCGAGTATCGCCTTTGATGCTATCAACCATGCGCAAGCCCGCCATATTAATGCCGTTCTAGTGGACACCGCTGGAAGAATGGAAACAAACAAGAATTTAATCGAGGAAGTGAAGAAAATAGTCCGGGTTGTCGAGCCAGACCTGAAAATTTTTGTGGGATCATTGTTGGTTGGAAACGCTGCTTGGCAACAGGCGGAAACCTTTTCAACGCAAGTAGGAATTGATGCAAGTATCTTGACCATGGCTGATGCGGATATTCGAGGCGGAGCGGCACTTTCCATTACCTATATCACTAAAAAGCCTATTCTTTTTCTTGGAAATGGGCAATCCTATGATGATTTAATCCCTTTTAATGCGGAAGAATTTGCTAATATGCTCTTAAGCGACTAAAAATGGTTTTTAAAATGGTGAATGACCAATCTTTTTGTCTTAAAGTTACAGATCTTACTAAAACGTATATTCTATCGAATGGCACCCCAATTACGGCGCTCAACAATATTTCTTTAACTTTAAATGAGGGGGAAATACTAGGAATCATTGGGCGCAGTGGGGGGGGTAAAACCACTTTGATTCGGATTCTCCGAGGAGTTGACCCTTTTGATAGCGGGGAGTTTTGGCTGGGTGACATCCATATTACCCCAAAGTCATCGAGTGCCCAAATTCGGGAACTTAAAAAAGTCACTGCTATCCATTTACAGCGGTCCTTTGCGTTATGGGCAGATACCGTCTTGATCAATGTGATGCGACGTCTCAATGCACTCGTTACCGGGGATGAAACCGCCGATCTGCCCGAAGAGAATTTTTCCGAATTTAGTGAAATGAAAGAAAAAGCCTTAGAGCTATTACGAGCGGTTGATTTGGAAGGGAAAGCAGAACATGTCGCGCATACGTTGAGCGGCGGTGAAAAGCAGCGGTTGCAATTAGCTCGACAACTAGCCATTGCTCAGAACCTTAAATTATTACTACTAGATGAGCCGCTTACCATGTCAGATCCGGAAACAAAAATACTCTCCTTGGATTTCATAAAAAAGATCAAAGAACAATTTAATCTCTCCTTGTTAATAGCAAGTCATTATCCGAAATTATTGTTGAACTTGGTTGATCGACTCATTTGGTTGGAGCAGGGACAAATTAAAGCCATAGGCGAGCCTCAACAAATTATTAATCAATTTCTTGCCTCCCAAGAAGAATTAGTCCCATTTAAAGAGAGAAAAAAAGAGGAAGTTATAATAAAAGTTAATAATTTAATGCGCGAATATTACACGTCTGATTTGAAATTAACCTTTCGTATGGAAAACCTGAATTTAGATATCTATAGGGGGGAAATTTTAGGCATTGTCGGTCGTTCGGGTGTTGGCAAGACTGTTTTCCTCCAATTATTAGCAGGCATTGATTTGCCAAAGCATGGGGAGATAATCTATTTCCTTTTGGATGAGAAAGGTACGAATGTCTTCCAGTTGGGTATCGAATCTATCCTTACCCGAAGACAAATCGCCTATGTTCGACAAGAATTAGCTCTCACTTACAATGCCGTGTTGAAAGATTTAGCTGCAGGAGTGCTTGGTATTAAGGGCGAGCCGGCAATCGCTGCTGCTCGGAAAAGAGCCAAGGAATTGGGAATAAAAGAGCAGATTGTAGATTTTGTTCATCGGCTGGGCGATCTCCCTGATTCTGAGGTAAATGAGAAATTAGAGAAACTTGGATTAACAAGACAGATTATCCAAGACCTCTTTCCAATTCCGCCTTGGTCAGCAATTTCCGATATAGTTATCCCCACATTTGAGCAATTTGGCTTGCCACAAGAACTAATCGAGCGTAAATCTTGGGAACTCTCCGGAGGAGAGAAAGTTCGGGTCGCTTTGGCATTGGCGTTGCTTTCTGGACCCAAAGTACTAATTCTCGATGAAGTTGGAGGCGATATAGACCCTCTAACCCTTCGGAATCTTCGGAACTTTTTAGTTTCAGTCAATAATCAATTCGATACCACTATTATTTGCGCTTCTCATAATATGGACTTCATCGAAGAACTTTCCCATCGAGTCCTTTATTTGAAAGAGGGAGAAATTGTTAAAATAGGAGATCCGAAGGAAACCTGTGAGTTTTACTTGTCTGAATCTAAAGGGATATAGGATAAGTAGAATGGAAATCTCATTTATTTGGAGATTCTAGTCTATAACTAACTCAATAATGAATTGTACCCTGTTTTTTACTTATTTTAAGTAATAGTTTTACAAAAGCGAGTATACTGATATAAATAATTATAAATTTTCACCGCTTGATCTGCAAAGATGGTCGTAACAATGCCGTTATCTTCGAAAAATTTGCGTTCTCGTTCGACACCAATCTTTTCACCCAATACGGGAATGATGGTGAATTTACCTTCTTTTTGATGGCGAATGACAATATCGCGGATATGAGGAGTAAATCGACCTTCTTCTGGATTTTCATCGCCCCATACCGTCAAAAGTGCTCCATCAACGTTGGGGTCTGTTAAAACCGCATCGAGACACGTAGTAAAAACAGTCTCATTCCCTTTCTTTAGCGTCGCAGGGTAGGTATCAATGGGATTCGCTCCGAATTTGCGATCAAAGACCACTTCCTGAATTTTTTCATTCGTTATTTTAGAAAAGGAGGCGAGTTGAAGCCCTAATTTTAAAGCAGTATCAGACGACAAGACACCTAGACATCCCGAATAGGTAATAATCGCCAGCCGAGGGCCTTGTGGGAGTACTGGAGTTAGGCTAAAAGCGCGAGCTGTTTCAAAAAGGTCCATCAAAGTTTCAACCTTAACAAGTCCTGCTTGTTTGACAGCGGCATTAAACATATCAGAATTTACGGCGATGGATCCGGTATGTGAACTAGCTGCACGCGCCCCCCCTGAAGTGGTTCCGCCTTTTAGAACCACGATTGGTTTCTTCTTTGAAATAGTCCGAGCCTCCGCTAAAAACCGTTTCCCATCATTAATTCCCTCGATGTACAGCGCAATGACTTTGGTCTGGACATCGTTAGCAAAATAATTTAGGACATCGGCATCGTCGACATCTATTTTATTTCCTAATGAAATAATTCGTGAGACGGGAATATCATACGTTGCAAAATATCGTACCAGCCCTCCTGTAAAAATACCCGATTGTGCGATGAAAGTAATGTTGCCCGTGGCCTGTAATCCTTTAAAATTTACATACGAGGAAGTGAAATTATTCTGTAAGCTCACAATCCCCATTGACCCTGGACCGATTATCCGAATCCCTGTTTCTCGAACAATTTGTTTCAATTCTTCTTGTAATTTGAAACTATCTTGGGTTCCGACTTCCGCAAAACCTTCCGTAATGATGACTGCCCCTTTTACGCCTTGCTTGGCACATTCTCTCAGAGTATTTGGGACTAAGGGAGTTGGAATGATAATAACTGCCAATTCAACAGGATCTGGCACATCGCTAACCGATTTAAAAACAGGAAGGCCAAGTAAAGTATCAATATTAGGATTGATGGGATAAATCTTCCCTTTATAACCCAACTCAAGCAGATTCTTCAACACATTGTGCCCAGGACGTTTTTCGTCGCGAGAGGCGCCCACGACCATCACGCTTTCGGGATTGAAGAAAAATTCCATAGCAAAAGTAAAGAAAAAGAACTTTAAAAATTATTCTTCGCTGCGATGGCGCCGCTTGTAAAATTCCCGGAGCGTACAAATCCCTATTCCAATGCCAATAATGATAAGTTGAATTATTAGTATAAATTAACAGTCCCAATTGGTAAAATCTGCAAAGGTAATCGGTTTGATACTAGGCTTCACTCTGAACGGGCGCTATAGATTGAGGTTAGATTTCCTTAAGTATATAAGAACAATACCAAAATAATCTTATTCCTGAGGAAGAAAAGCCGACCTCAGGTATTCTTGGACTAACATCTGAAAAGCTTTATCCACATTATCAGCGGTTTTCGCGGAGGTTTCTACATAGGGCAGATTTAATGTTTTGGCAAGTATTTCCGCTTGTTGGCGGTCCACCTTGCGTTGATCTAGTAAATCACACTTATTTGCGACGATTACACTCGGGATCTTGCCGCCAAGAAATTTGGAGATGTCATAATACCAATTATGAACTGAATCGAGGGTATCCGGGCGTGTGACATCAAATACAATCATCGCGATTTCGGCGGCTTCATAATACCGATGACGGACGCTGAGAAAGCGCGATTGGGCCGCAATATCATAAAGCAGAAGAGAAACAAGGGCGTCTTTATCTTCAAAATAATAATCTTTTTTAACCACCGAAACCCCAATGGTTGGCTTGTAATCCACCGTAAACTTTTTATCGGCGAATTGAACTAAAAGGCTGGTTTTTCCTACGGAATAATCCCCAACAATAATGGCTTTACATTTAAAATGATGTGCAGGACCAGTCTCCTTCTCAATTTCGGTAGGAGAAGGTGTTGGGGGCTTTGCTTGGGCCCCTGACTGCATCGGGGGTTCGACTGCCACAATTTGAGGAGGCGGTGCCTTTCCTGTAATAGTACTATCAATTTTCTTAGTGAATATCCGCGCATAGGGACGAATTCCGCCCAAATCCACATCAGGGGCATTATCAACTATCGTCGTGAGGATGGCCTCATCTCCTGCTTCCATAAAATAGAAGATGTATTGGTCGGTTTCAATCATCGCATTCTTGAAAAGACCTGTTTTAAATTCATTTTTTATGCGTTCAGACAGCCCCTGAAAAACCCCGGTTATCATCCCAACAGAGGCTTCAGAAGTCTTTCCTTCACTATCTTCTTGTAACTGTGATGAAATGATGAGCCCTTCTCGATCGACGATACAAACTCCTTTAATCTTGAATCTTCGTAACTGTAGAATGCTCAAATATTTTTTCAGGATCTCATTCAAGGCTTGCGCTTTTGACATTCCATTCACACGCTTTTTCTAGGATGATAACAGCAATTAAATTACATTAGAAATTTACTTAAGAAATATATTAAGAATTTTAATTAATTTTTGGTTTTATTAAACCCAGACCATATTACGATATTCAATTAGAAAAAACGGAGAAATTTCAGAATGAGTGAAAAGCTATCCGAAAAATTCACGAAAAATGCTCTAAAAAGTTATCAGAATGGGGAGAAGAACCTTTCAAAAGGCAAACATATGAAAGCGGAAGCCGATTTCGAGAAAGCGTTAGAATTCTTCCTGAAAGCAAATGAAATTCAACGAGCCGAAGCCTGTAGTTTGAAATTAGTGGAATGCTATATTATTGAGAAAAGGTATTATGACGCCGCAAAAGCGGTTTCGCGTGCGGCTGAGCTAATTTTGCGGCAAAAAGAACGAAAAGTACAAAAAATATATAAAAGTGCAATTAATCACTATCAATCCGCGATAGATTTTTATGAAAAAGTTGGGGCGGAATTAGAACTGCTTGAGATTCATAGCTTGATTATTCTTTGCTATATTGTACAGGGAAAATTTGAAGAAGGGATTGCCTTACTCAAGAAAAAAATTGCCAAATCGACTCTGCCCCAAATTAAAAATAACCGGATTATTCAATTTACCAGTCTGGCGATAAACACTATCCTTAAAAAGGACAAAGCTTCCTTAGAGGAAATTGAATACCAATTAACGAAGTTGAAATTAGACCAGGGACTAATGACCCTTTTCAAGACGGTAGAAGAACTTATTAAGCAGTATGTGGATACGATAATTACTATAACACCAGACAGAAAAAATATTCGTGCCGGAGATGATTTTCAAGTTAAAATTGAAGTGAAAAATCCTCCGGAATTAGAAATTGAAGCGAGTGATCTTGTTTTTGATAGAATCTTTGATCTGGTTGAAGAAAAAAGCATGATGCCCGATCGCCGAATTATCCTTTTCAGATTACGTCCGCGTATCCCAGGAAGCTTGAAGATCGGTCCTATCTCCTTGTTTTGTAAAACGGGGGGTTTTGAATTTCCGTTAAAGATTCAAAAAATACTAGAGATACTGCCGGGTTTACCGGATTTAGTAATTGAATCTGAAACGCCCACTATTTCAACTAATAAAGGTATTCCCGTTACGGTCACGTTAAATGTGAAGAATATAGGAAAGGGTGAATGTATGAATCTCAGTATCCAAATTGTTCTTGCTGAAAACTTGCGATTGCTGGAGGGCACGCTGGAAAAAAAATTACACGCGCTAGGTCCCCAAGAAAAGTTCTCCTTTACCTTT
>CAYGYC010000032.1:0-21275 GCA_964353755.1 uncultured archaeon
TATAAGTTCTAGCTTTTCTTGTGTTAGATCTATAGAGAGAGAGTTTGAAAAAGTGATATGGTTGCGTTGGCGTATATGAAATGGTTTACTGAAGGGTCGCGACATTTTGAAGCGGCGGAATATGATCAAGCAATAGATTGTTGGAAAGAAGCTTTGGAAATTGGAAAACAAGAAAAGATAGAGCAAGTCATTTCAAAATCACTTATGAATATCGCTACAGCGTATAGTAGTAAGGGAGACTGGAAACAAGCACTTGAATATTATTATTCAAGTCTCGAAATTGAAAAAAAACGGGGGGAAATTTCCAGTATTGCTGAAAATTTGATGGGGATTGGCGATGCTTTATTTGCGCTTAAAAAAAGAGAGGATGCCTGTAATTATTATAAACAGTTCTTAGAAATTTATAAGCAGAGAGATCAGAATAGGGCAAGAGTGCTCCTCAATCTCGGTTTGAACTCATTTTCGGAAGGAAATTGGAAAGAGGCAATGGGTTATTATGAAGAATGCCTCGAATTATTTCAAGATTTAAAAGATCCTGAAGGTCTTTCAAAAGCGTTAGCCAATTTAGGGATTGTTGCCCGAAATTTAGGGGAATGGGAAAAAGCCATTCAATATTATACCAGAAGCTACGAAATCGATCTGCAATTACAGGATAAACAGGGGATGGGCATCTGTCTTATGAATATGGCAATCGCTCTAGAAGCAGTGGGGAAGATTAAAGAGGCGATTGAGAATTATCAGTCGAGCCTTTCAATATTTCGGGAATTAGGAGATGAAAAAAGTACCTCTATCTGTTTGTTGAATCTCGGGAATGCCTTCGCGGTCTTGAAAAAATGGGATATGGCTTTGGAATTTTACCAGCAGAGCATAAATTTATTTGAGAAAATAGGGGATCAACCGAATATTTCAAAAAGTCTAACGAATATGGGCATTGCCTTAAGAAATTTAGGTCGATGGGAAGATGCCATCCAGAATTATCAGACCAGTTTGCAAGAATTTGAGAAAAGTAATGACCAAGTTGCGATTTCAAAATGTCTATTAGACTTGGGCGTAGCGTATTATTCGATTAACCAGTTAGAAGAAGCGTTAAACAATTTTCATCGAAGCCAGAAATTATTTCAAAAATATGGTGATCGCCCGGGCGAAGCTATAGCATGTCAAAATCTCGGCTTGACTTACTATAAACGCAAAGATTTTCGGCGTGCATTAAAATATTTTAATGAATCTCTGGGAATTTACACGACGCTAGCTACTCAACTCGAAAGTGAGGAGTATAGAGATTCTTACATGCGAGAATTTGCGGAATTGCCTAAAATCATCGAGACACTCAGTCAAATTGTAGAGCAACAATCCGTGGAAATTAAGCGATTTAGTCCAGTAAAAACAGAGGAATATAAAGACCTGGATGAGGTATTAATTCAATTACGCGATAACATTATCGAATTAAATGCTTCTATGAAAGATCAATCCGCTTTTCCAGGTCTTTCTAAAAATATTTCGAATTTTACAAGTCTAGTCCAAAAATTACTGGAAACTGCCTCTCTCACTGAAAAATTAAGGCGCGAAAAGATAAGCGGCAAAATTTTGGATTCGCTTGAGATTTGCAACTCCCTTTTCAAGGTATTTCGGATATGCGAACCAAAAGCGATGAAAGATCAGGTTGTTTCATATTTAAGACAACTAGATGATCAATTGCAGCATAAATTTCCACATTTTACAATTAGTGAAGAAATACAGAATATAATCACCCGCTTGAGGGAAGAACCAGAGACCTTTATTTCAGAAGCCCTTTTATTTAATCTGAAATTCGTGATCCTGCATTGGACAAAACAATTATTAACGATAATAAATGCAAATAAGAAAGTATATCTTGAAGATATTGGAAAATTCGATGAAAATACAATCCAATTACTTGAATCCGAATTGAACACCAAAATTGAACATTTAATTGATGAAGAAACTGAATATTCCAAACAAATTTTAGGTCATCTGATTGTTATTATGAAAAATTCTGGAATTCCCGTTTATAAAAAGGATTTCATCGAAACCGCATGGGATGGAGATCTAATCAGTGGCTTTCTAACGGCAATCCAGAGTTTTGGGAATGAGTTTTCTCAAGAACGGACAAGTATGGAAATGTTAGCCTATAAGAATCTCAAAATTCACTTTCAAGATGGGGAAATCATCCGTTGCGCCTTGATATTGAAAGGAGAAATAACGGACCTTTTAACCAAAACCTTAAAAAGTTTCCTGTACGATTTCGAAACTACCTACCAAACTGCTCTTATCCAATATACAGGAGATGTGGGGCCATTCAAACAAGCTACAAAACTGATAGATAGATATTTTGGCTTTAGAAGTAATTTACATTAAAAGTTCAGCTAGCATTTAGATGAACTTTTTGTTGCCATCAATATTTCATTTTCAAGGGGAGATTCTGACTGATTTTTTGCATTTTATAGCTGAATTGGAGCAATTAGATGCACAACCCTAAAGTAAATGGCGATCCAAGGTAAATAGCGTTTCAGGTTTTTTTTTAGAAATAGGGAAAAACATAATTAAATAAGCGCGAATAAATAATAACTTACAAAAATGCGCGTCTGACTCAAGGAAAGGAGACGAGTAATATGCAAAAAGGTGTTAAGGAAGCAATAGAGCAAGCGGTATTAAAAGATGTGGAGTATATTTCAGAGTATTTTCCGCGAGCGGTAGGAGCGCAGAGTGCGCGCCATTTTGATAAGATGACGATTATTAAACCCGTTGCGTTAAATGTCTATCCGCAAATCTATGCGGATATGATTAAGCGGGTGGAACCCAAGGAGGCTATTCGGCGGTTAAAGAGTATGGGGTTAAGGGCGGCGAAATTCTACTATAGCACCTTCCAGAAGGAACTTAAAGAAAATCGGAATTTTACGGAGATTTTCACGGATGTGGCAAAGTTGCATTTGCATGAAAAAATAGAGTTTCGGGATAAAGTAATAGAAAAAGAAAACAAACAATTAAAGGCGTGCATCATTGAAGTCAAAGATTGCTTTTTCTGTTCCGAAATTACCCCCTTTGCGCATATGGATCTTCCCTATTGCATTCCTTTGGCAGGGCTGTATGAGAATTTGTACAACATCAAGTCGCTCTACAATAAAAATTTGGAGCCGAGACTGATTCAGGTGACTACGATGAAGTCGGCGGAACACGACGGGGATAGTTGCCTGTATCAATTAACGGTGATAGAGTAAGGTGGTTCGATGAGTGAAAAATTATCAGGGTTTAAGAGATTAATCGGTGGGCTGGGAAAACGGATCTATAATTGGAAAGAAACCAAAGAATCCATGAACTTCATGAGTTATATGTATGAAACCATTCTGTGGGAGTATGCGGATCTGTTTAACGGCAATTACGAAAAGGCCATGGATTTGTTAATCGAACTGGTAAAGCCCATGTGTGAGGAAGTCGTTTCCAAATTATTAGGAGAAAGTGTTTTAGGGGTTTCGTTTAAAAGTTTACTCACCAAAAATCCCACTGATCTGACCTATATCGTTGAAACGGTACTCTATGCCGTGTTCGGCAGTTGGAGTGAAAAGGTATTCAGAAAACCAATCTATCTTTCAGCCGAGAAATCGGATCAGAAAGTCGATACCATCATTCTGGAACTTACCCAATGTCCCTTCTGTTGTAATACCATCATTGATCCTGCAACATTAACGCCCCATAAATACGGGAAATTGTTAGTCCTCACGATTGAACAAATGCTTCAGGCGACCCAGGATTATGTGGGCACGGATCGTACGGTTGTAGCACGGGAAGTCAGATGCTTTTTAAATGGGGATTCGAATGGCGAAATCCGGCTGTGGTTATATCCGAAGGATAAACTGGATCTCATGAAAGCGAATAACTATCTCACGCAAATAAAATAGAAAATCATTATTTAAAATAGAAAGTCATTATTTCTATTTTTGATAAGTTATTTAGGCGGATTAAACTTATCCAAAAACTGGCGTCCGGCTACATCACGCGGAATCTTCTCAGTCATATCCAGAAACTTAAAATCTTCTCCGGGGCGTGGTGATTTCGACTTGATAGTCTGCTCAGGGGTGGGTAAAAACACTTGATCCCGCCCAAATGTTTTATTAATGGTCGGCATGTCCGCGGATTGGTGGTGTATATAAAAGCGTCCGCCCGTCGTTAAATTAGTGAGACGTTTAATCCAGATATCGCGGGGCAACGCAAAGAGGGTGTTTAAGATGGGGGGAAGCGGCACATAGATAAACCAGCTATCGGCATAACCGAGTTTCTCGGCATTTACACCGTCCCATACGGCTCCCAAGACTTCATAATTGCTTTTCATCGCCAGTTGGTTATACGCGCCAAAAATACACGCCATACACACGTAAAAAGCCCCGCCACTCCATTCCGGATGCATTTCATTCCGAATATCTTTCAGAATATCGACCACATATTGACCCGCATCCGCAATCTTCCGCGTTTTGGGAATATCGCGTAAGCGCTGCCCAATTTTGAGATGGCGGCGGTTCATGACGTCCCACCCTTCTTTGCTTCCATCGAGAATGGGGGCAAAATAATACCGATCCACGATGAGACCATCTTCAATATGATTCGTCCAGATGCCCATGACCTCGCCGGTGAAATCATCGATGAGCACGAAAGAGCAGTCGCAATTCGGGCTATAAATCAACTTGGTCGTGCCGGCTTGCAGATTAGAAGTCACACTGACGGTGGGCGGCAGTGCCCAGTAATCGACAAAAATGTCCTTCGTTTCCCCTTTCATGAGCTTCGTAGCATGCTCAATGGAATCGTTCATGCGTTTGATGACTTCTTCTAATAATTCCTTGCCCATTTGCAGAAAAATTGACCCTTCCGTAAATACATCTTCAATCGAGTTCACCTTACTTAAGTCGGGAAGTTCCAAAGTCTTATTTTCCAGTGCCCACCGGCTCATTCTACCCAATTTCAAGAGTTCTAATCCTTTAAAGCGGTCCCATCGTAACATTCATCTCAGCTCTTTCAAAAATTATTCATATTAATTCTATTACCACTCTTAATATATCCTTACTATCACTCTTGACATTATCGAATCTAATTTTCAACTGCGGAAAACTCAATTCAAAATGTGGCTTAATACCTAGATAGACTTTTAATGCCTCTTGGGTCTCGGGTTTTCGCTCTTTAAATGGCTTGGGAGGATGGATATATATAATTTCATCATTTGTTCCATGAAGATCCCATAATCCTTCAATTATATCCTTAATTATATTATTTTCTGGAAATCCTAATTCATTTAGAAAACTTTTACAGATATCTTTAGCAAAAGGATTGATCGTTAATTCATTACCCACCCACGCTCTTTCTAATTCGAGAATTCCTAATTTTATATTATCTTGATCATCGAGTTTAAGTTCAAGGTAAACTTGTTCCTTAAATCCTCCCGGCTCAAGGATTACTCGAGTAAATTCATTCGATATTCTCTCGCTTTCCTGCAATCCGAAAAAGGAAACAAACTCTGACCCCTGAAAATCACTGTACTTCTTAATCATGAACTGACCTCTGCCGAGTCTTACCGATTAACGCATCTTAACGTATGAAACTAAATAAATGTTTTTAAGCTTGGTCATTTATATCAATTATGAGCCAGCAGTCCTAAATATTATTAATCAGATTATAAAGAGTATTAGCATGAATACAAAACTGATGAAAATAGCGGTTCGCGTCTGGTTGATGGAAATCCTCCTTTCGTGCTTCAATTTTTTTGTATTAATGAACCTCATCTATGAACCGACCTGGGGCGCCCTGATCGCTCATCAAATTGGGATGTCCACCCGAATTGTTTATATTTGTATATTTGCCTTTTTTCTGCTTCGCTATGTGAAAGAGTATGAAACTCAAGATTTGATTCATGTCGGGATCCTCTGGTTAGGGCTAACTCTATTATTCGAATGGGGGGGCAGCCTCGCGATCGGGACACCAGTGGCAGAGATTTTGGTGGGATGGAATATCTGCGCGGGATATATGTGGCCTTATGTCTTATTGACTTATTTCTTCTCAAATTTGATTCTCGGCAGTATCTTTCATCCCGGAAAAAGTCGGATTTCCTCATTTGCACAAAAATTTAAAGATGAAGTAAATTAAAGTATCAAAAAGAGTAAAGAGAGAATCAAAAATAGACAAGTGATATAATATGAAATTAGATTTAAAGAACAAGACCGTAATAGAAAAGGTTTTAAACGCCATTGGGATTCCGAAGGATCGCATCAAGACGATTAAAATTTAAAAAGCGAAAAAGATTTTGATGTTCCCATGAAAAAGACAAAACTGATTATGATAATGGTTATTATCTGTGGTGGAATAGTAGGCGGGACAGTAGGGTGGTGGTTGTTATCCCCCCAACCGGAACTGCAAACACTGCCGAATGAATTAATTGGGCAATTAACGGGGAAAAATGGTTTTAATGATACCACACAAGTAAATGTGATGGGGACGGATTTAGGGATTATTACCAAATATCAGGGTGAATTCCGATATATTTTTGGAGATACTTTTGGATCGGAGTTTAATACAATGCAAGATTATGACCCCTTTTCTCTAAAGAATTATGCTTGGCGTTCGCAAACCATGGCGATCTCCTCTGATACTAATCCTAGTGATGGCATACTGCTCCAGGATTGGATTAAAAGTCCGCTTACAGGGAATGCAACGGAATTGTTTCCTAGTAAAAAGGATTTGAGTTATACGGGGGAATTAACAGCCATTCCGACGGCTGCAGTTACCATGAACGAAAGTTTCTATATTTTCTATATGTCTGTAAAGAATTGGGGGTCGGATGGGCATAGTTGGGCTATTAATAATGCCAGTATAGCGTATTCCTCGGATGGAGAGCATTTTTTCAAAATGAATAACATATCCTGGCCGGGAAATAGTAAATGCATCCAATTTGCGCCCGTTCAAGATAACCGTTCGATTATTTCCGATGAAATTTATTTTCTAACCGTTCCGGGGAATAGAAATAATGGAGCTTATCTGGTTAAAGTGAAGAGCAATCAGATTTTGAATCAATCCGCCTACCAATATCTAAGTTTCGTAGATGCTGAAAACAATCCAATCTGGTCCAATGACATAAATGCCGCAATATGTATTATCCCGCCGAAAGTGGGCGAATTATCGATTATGTGGAATAAATATCTAGAAAAATATGTGGTTATTTATACCGATATTGCTCATTCGGGTATAGCCCTCCGCACGGCAGATAAATTATGGGGCCCTTGGAGTGCGCCCCGTTTAATTGCCCATGCAAGCAAGTATCCCGGGCTGTATGGAGCTTTTTTGCATCCTGAATTGGTGGAAAATAATGGGCAGAAAATTTATTTCATATTAAGTCGATGGCAAGTCTACAATACCTTTGTAATAAAGGTGGATTTAACTAGTCTTAAGAGTGTGGAACTGAAATATGCGGGCGCCCTTCCTTTTCTTTTAGGATTAACCATTTTGAATTTATTTATAGAAAATAAATCAAACCAAAAGGATTTTAATTCTTCTATTCCAAAATGTAGTTGGAAGTAAGTGATGAAAATTATTGATGATTGGAATGGCGTATAACTTCGATGATTTTTTTCAGCGGGTTTTAAAACTGTTTAAGCAGATCCTCAACGATCCCACATCAGATCATCCGTTAAAACACATTTTTACAAACGAAGATCTGGATCGTTTAGCGGAAAACCCTCCATCGATGGAAGATATTTCTAAAATCATGCAATACTTTGCGAATAATCCCGGGTTTAACCAATTTTTCCAAAATAATCCAGCTTTTAACCAAATTTTCCAAAATAATCCGATTTCTCCGAAAAAGCCCTCTGCAAAGGATCCTCCAGAGAATAAGGAATCGGCCAAGGAAGGCCAAGGCGCCGATCTAATAGTAGACACCTTTGAGTTTGGGAATGAAATTCATGTCCTAATAGGAACCTCCCGAACGGACCTCGATTTCAAAACAGGGATTAAAAAGAGTGATCCCGATGTGGTAGCTTTAATAGTTCGCGATAAAACAGGGTCTATTATTCGTGTGCTGAAATTGCCCTCTACCATTGACCAAAAAACCAAGCGGATTACCTTTCAGAATGGGACGTACGAAATTGTGTATAAAAAACGCAATTAAATAATAGAATAACTGAGGTAATTGGGAGAGATGACTGAACCACAAAAAATTGAAAACTTGGATAAGGTTAGGCATCCAGCAAATGAGTTAGGCTATGATTATAAAGAATTACCCGATAAATGGTGGCTAAGCGCTGATTTTTTAATGCCACGGGAAGATGAACCGACTGCCTTTGAAGCATTACATGATTTTATGGTAAATAAAATAGTGCCTTCCCCAATAGCGGTAGAGCTGGCAGGTAATTTCGTTTCCCGGGTTATTCTTCTCGAAGTGGAACATCCGAAGAAACCGGAGTACGAATATGTTCGGATTATGATTTCTCCCACTGATATTGCCCCCGGAATACCCGAGGCGGAAGCGGACCTGGTGGTCCATATTAACTATTTTGATTTAATGCGGGTGTTGAGTGGAGAACCCAATTTTGATATTATGACGCCTTTATGGGCAGGTGCGGGATACCTGATTGGAAATGTTACGGCAGGTCTGGACCTGAAAGATATTCTGGATGCAGCGGTCGAAAAAGAGCGGGTTCCTCGCCCATCAATTTGGCCCCTTGGGAACCCTTAACGTATATTTTGAGGTATAAACTACGAGTTCATTCTTTTTAAATGGCGCAGAGAAAGAATTTACTTCTGAGATGACCATTTTACAAGCTATAAAACTACATAACGCACCGTATGAGGAAAATTGTCTGGTTACGGTAAAAATCCCTGAAAAAAAGCATGTCCTGGACAAGCAAATGCATCGGGACTATTACATCGAAACCACCAAAGGACGTATTAGTTTTATCTTAAATCAATCGCCGTTTTTCAGGGACATGGTCAAAAATTATTATTTATTTGAGGGGATTAAGGTTGGGTGGCTGAGCAAAGATGTGGTTACCTTCGGGCCCGTCGATATGAGTTTTATAAAGGTCCCCATCACGCGTGAACCGCGATCCTATAATAAATGGGATATTTTTTTAAGTTTTGGGGGGTTTGATTCGGCTAATACGCATCTCTGCTTCAGTAAACGAGATCATCCGGGGCTCTATGGTGCCCCTGATGAATCGCTGAATGGAATAATCGGGCGAGTAATTCAAGGTAGTCATCTTATCCCCTTATTACGCAAAACGGATTCCATTCTTACATATACTCCGGTCACAACTAGCCGAAAACGGGTTGTCACACTTCGCTCCAATGAAATCGCAGAGGAAATTATAACTCCAGGAATGGAAATTTACACCTTTCTCTCCATAACCTTCTATTCTGAAGCGAAAAATTCCGTAGATCATTTTTTAGCTGCGCTAAATTCGAATCAATTTAGCGTTGATCAAGCCTCAAACATGTTTATTAAAAATGAGAAATTTCGGGGTGCCATAATAGTACCCGAAAATTCAGTATTTCGCCAAAAAGGAACGATCACTGTCAGAAATCAAGGACATGACATTGGATCTATTTACATGTATAAAGATGATACATCATTTAATGTATCTCATAATGTTGTAGGGCGAGTTGATCCTCATACCATTCCTCTAATCGAAAATGCTAATATTGGGGCTAAATTACTGGTCCAAACCATACCAGTTTCGCTCAATTTCATTGGTAAAACCCAAAAATACGCAGCGGATTATCTCCAAAACAATGATATTCCCCATAAAAGAGTGGGCGACGAAAGCGATGATGCGATTATTGTTGAACAACGTCCTCGAAATACGATGGAAGTCTGGATAGAAAAAACCTGTGTGACCCTAGGACTATCCCCCTCAAAAATCATTCAATTTCAACTGTTCTACGATAGGACACCGCAAAGCATTAACCATTTTCATAGATATGCAAATATGCTTTACCATCCTATTGGTAAATTACAGGTTTTGGATAATTTGAAGTCTCTCATTTTATTTCTTCCTGCGGTAGGCGATTCCATTGAGGCTGTGTCCCGGGAATCGCAGGTGGATCAAGTTCCAGCTGGTGCAATTGGGGTGACCAATGCCCTTCGACGGTTGACGGGAAGCATGGGAATCCGTTTAGAAGCGAGTGATACGTATGGTCCCACAGGGGAGACTTTTGAAGGCTCAAATATCATTGGTCAGGTACTATCCGGGTTAGAATTCCTTAAAAATTTGGAAACGGGTGATTTTGTGTGGATGATGGAGGTGAAAGATAATGAATGATGAAACAAAACAGGCTCCACAAGAAGAAATAAGAATAGTGGTATTAAGCCCGGATTCCAGTTTGACCCCGGAAATCTTAGCCAAAAAAGTAAGTTCGTGGCCAATAGCCATTAAAACAACTTGTTGGGGATTAATTCTCTCTGGCACGCCGGACCTTATTGACAAAGCCATTCAAGAAATGCGCAAATTAGATCCAACCCGCATATTCACCAAGAAACGGGGATATCCGCCGGGAGATCCGCGCATTTGCCGTTTTCACCGCGGTGGGGGTGCTCGCCCAGGCTTTCATTTCCTCGAATACGAATCCAGCCTCCTTCCTTTAATAAGCAAAGCCCTTGCCTCGCCCACGCCTCCGACTGAAAAACTTGCAGAGAAAAAACCTTTATCTATTGAAGAAATTAAAAAAATCATTGAAGAATCCAAAGATTAGGTTAGCTCAATGAAAATATTAATTTATCCGCCAAACAGTCTCATTCTTTCTGATTTAGTTGAAAGATTTGGGCATGAACCGTTAGTTCTAATGACCGAAATTGGAGAGCGAGTAAATCGCCCGGATCTAGATAGCCCCCCACTCAATATCACGGAAAAAGATTTGAAGGAAGGATTACGCTATGTCGCCATTGAAGCCCCCAGCGGCATTCGAGGGCGGATGGGGTTAATAGGTCCATTGATAGATCAGGCGCAGGCGGCTATCATCATTGAAAATGCGGATCTCAGTTTTGGATGCCTCGGATGCGCTCGTGCGGCGAATTATATCAAATATTTAATTAGGAAAAAAAATATGCCTATTCTTTCGATTAATTATCCCACCGACGAACCATCTGCACAACTTATGGTTAAACAAATTAAAGAATTTTTACAAACGCTCAAATCCAACGCCGATTGAATTTGAGTCAGATGATATGTTGGTATGGAATGGAAATCAGGGTCAAACAGCTATCCACTTATTATACCAATAATTTTTTACTTCTCTAATTTTATCACTTTTTATTTATACTTTCAAAATATAGTCTAATAAAAAGATTTTTAAGAACCAATACCCAAATCATTTGTAAACAAACAAAGATCTGAGAGATTATCACCTATTAGTCCCGAATATAGAGCAAGAAATTGAAATCTAATGTTTTTTAATTAGATATGAAAATTTTTAAAGTTCCATTAGAAAATTATATATAAATTAGAATTAGTAGGATCACTTCATATGGAAACTTTCGAGGAAATGAAAATTGCCTGATGCTCCTAATTTCAATGGATTTTTTAAGGAATTTAAAAAAGATTCACGAATTTTTGCAGATTATAGATATTTAACTCCGGAATTTCATCCTGAAAACTTAATAGACCGTGAAGATCAAGTCGATAGAATTTGGAATGAATTACTGTATGCTCTAAATCATAATAGTATTTCAAAGAATTTCTTTCTTTATGGTCCTCCGGGCTCAGGAAAAACGGAAACCATGGAATTTCTCATTCATCGAATTAATCACTGGGGGATAGAGCAAAATCATCCCAAACCCCTTATAGCCTATAATAATTGTGCCCTTTATAATACGGCGTATCGAATTTTGCGAGAACTTTGTAATTTATTGCAGATAAACATACCTCTCACAGGAATTGCAACCGAAGTGGCGTATTCGCGCTTTTTAAAAGCGGCTAAAACTAGCAAGGAAGCGCATATAATTCTGATCTTGGACGAATTAGATATTCTTTTTGAAAATAAAAAGGGAGGAAATAATCTTCTATATAAACTCATTCGGCATCCTTCCTCTGAAAATAATCCCTTGGAAATTTCCCTTATCGGAATAACCAATGATTTGAGATTGATAAATTATTTCGATTTGCGGGTTAAAAGTAGCTTAAACCTTGAGGAAATTTATTTTCCGCCCTATACCGCCTTAGAATTGCAAAAAATCCTTCATCAGCGAGCCATTAAGGCATTTAGACCCGATGCTCTTGATCAAGGTATAATTGAATTCATAGCTGCCCATTTTGCTCAAAATAATGGTGACGCCAGAACAGCTATTACAGTATTACGAACCGCAGGCGAATTAGCTGATAAAGCTAATGAGTCTAAGGTGTTAGAAAAACATGCAAGATTTGCTTTGGATAGTTATATAGGAATTCAAAGACAGGAAATAATTAAATCGCTCCCTTTCCAAATTCAAATAATCCTTCAATCCATTATAAAGTTACAAGAGAGGAAAAAAATAGAAATCCCAATAACGGGAGAGATTTATCAGGAATATACAAATCTATGTAATGCCTTCAGCTATCCGGTTCTTAGTACACGCCAATTTAATAATCACATCAAATACTTACAAAAACTAAATTTAATAAATACGGAAGGATTACATCGAGGAAAGGGTGGGAATACTCGGAAAATCACTTCCTACTTCTCTTAAACCTCTCTTTCTCATCATATTTATGAGAAAGCTTTTGTGTCCCGCCCATAATCCACTGAAAAGAGAATTCCTAGCCGGAAAATTTGACACGCCTGATTTTAATAGATTTTTCAAAAAATCTATTAATAGTCAATAGTCAACTGTTATTAGTCAAATGTTATTAAGGGAAAGCCAATGTTGGACGAAAAATTGTTAGCGGAAGAAAAAGCAGCAAAACAAGGAAAAGAACGTCAAGAAGAGTTTCGTACGCTATCGAATATTGAAGTAAAACAGGTTTACGACCCATCCGATGTAATTATTAACCCGGAAGAGAATTTAGGGCAACCTGGAGAATACCCTTTTACGAGAGGAGTCTACAGTACAATGTATCGAGGTCGGTTATGGACGATGCGCCAGTTTGCGGGTTTCGGTACCGCTGAAGATACGAATAAACGGTTTAAATATTTATTATCGCATGGAGAAACTGGTTTGAGTACTGCTTTCGATTTCCCAACATTATATGGGCGGGATTCCGATGATCCCTTATCGCTGGGTGAAGTGGGCAAATGTGGAGTCGCAATTTCCTCTCTTTTAGATATGGAGATTTTATTTGAGGGGATTCCACTCGATAAAGTTTCTACCAGTATGACTATTAATGGCCCTGCCGCAATTATCTGGGCATTTTATCTAGCAAATGCGAAAAAACAGGGCATTAATTTTAATGATTTGAGAGGTACTATTCAAAATGACATTCTCAAAGAGTATATCGCCCAGAAATCATGGATTTTTCCACCCGAGCCTTCGATACGCTTAATTATTGATACTTTTGAATATGGCATGAAACAGGTCCCGAAATGGAATACGATTTCTATTTCGGGGTATCACATCCGGGAAGCAGGATCAACGGCAGTTCAAGAACTGGCTTTTACGTTGGCGGATGGATTAGCGTATGTGGATGCATCGATGGAGCGAGGGTTAAATATTGATGGATTTGCCCCGAGGCTCTCATTCTTTTTTAATGCGCATAATAATTTCTTTGAAGAAATTGCCAAGTATCGCGCAGCTCGGCGCATCTGGGCCAGAGAAATGAAAAAACGAGGAGCTGAAGATCCTAATTCTCTGAAACTGCGATTTCATACCCAAACGGCAGGCTGTACTTTAACCGCACAACAACCGGAAAACAATATAGTTCGCACGACTCTCCAAGCTTTAGCTGCGGTACTTGGAGGAACCCAATCATTGCATACGAATTCCAAAGATGAGGCACTATGCTTACCAACGCAAGATGCCGTTATGACAGCTTTACGCACCCAACAGATTATTGGGTATGAAAGTGGGGTAGCAGATACATCTGATCCTCTAGGCGGTTCTTATTACGTTGAATGGCTCACGAATAAAATGGAGGAAGAGACCTACAGATATTTTAAGAAAGTTGAGGAGCTCGGTGGTGTTATTGCTGGAATAAAACAGGGATTCTTCCAAAAAGAAATAGCAAAAGCCGCATATAGATATCAAAAAGAGATTGAATCCCAAAAACGCTTTACCGTCGGGATTAATTGCTTCACAACGCCTGAAGATGATAAGATTTGCATTCCCGTCTTAAAAATCGATCCAGCAGTAGAACGATCGCAACATGATCGCTTGAATAAATTACGAAAAACGCGCGATAATGCCAAAGTCAAGGAAACGCTCCAGAAATTAGAAGGAGCAGCACGAAAGGATAGTGTGAATTTAATGCCGTTTATTATCGATGCAGCGCTTGCCTATGCTACTCTCGGTGAAATTCGCATAATATTTGAAAAGGTATTCGGCACTTATCGGCAAATAGAGCCATTTTAAAATGCCTCTTTTCACTCTTTTTTTATATCTTCATTAGATCAATTATTCAAATCGCAATAATTCGCATTCAATTTGTGTATGGCCAGGCTTTTTCTTTATTTTTTGGATCTACTTCATATTTTTCCATTCGTGCTAATTTTATGGTGGATATTTCGGATTTTTGAATGAAATATTTAGACGCTTTCAAGTCATGAACCGAGGGAATGGATTCTGCAAATTTAGGTAACCATTTCCTTTGATAATAGAGCAGGTTTAACATCATAGATTCTATTTTTTCATCATCTTCTATGAACGCATTCATCGGATCAGCCAATAATGCCTTCCTTAAATCATCGAGATCACCTGAAAGAGCGGCATTGACCACTAATTGCTGAATGATGGCATGGAGTTTCACCCATTGGTTGATAGGATTAGGCAAAGAACCAATTTTAGTACGAGTAATCTGTCCATTTTTAAAATAGCAAGGAATTTCGACAGCACAATTATCTGGTAATGAAGGGATCGCTCCATTGTTGAGTACATTGCAGACGTGATGTCGTGGAACGTTGTTTTCTTTATCTTTTACCATTAATAAAGCTTTTTCGCCGCCTTCCATAGGGCGTAATAAAAGTTTCACCAGCCCGCTACTCATTCTCTTTTGAATTAATCTAATCCCAGAATACACCAGTATTCGCTCCAATTGAATGTGATAGACATCTCTCAACACGGTAATACCAAAGGGCTTTTGCCAATGGTTAAAATAATTATAGTATTGCGGGAGAAATTCAGTCACATGGCGATCTTCAACATAGGTGAAATAACCGAATTGTTTTAACATGTAATAATTGTACGGTCGGCCAAACTTTCCGGTTTTATAGGCAAGTTCGGCATGCTCTCGCAGTTGTGGATAAATATCGACATCATCATATTCAATAGCGGTCAACCAGGCAAAATGATTCAGCCCTCCATATAATATTTTAAATCGCTTTCGGGTTGAAGCATCGATTTTAGAAAACTTTAGAAAATTAGCAAATTGGTTCGAGCCGACATAGAAAAATTCATGGCATAATCCGATGGATTGCACGTGGTGGGCCGCTTGAAGCGCTCCTAACATGGTAGTGCCCATGGGATTTGTAAAATTGAGGACTGTCGCATCGGGACATAGCTCTTCAACATCTTTTAAAATAGCCACCATGACGGGAACAGTGCGCAAGCTACGAAATATACCTCCTGGTCCTACTGTATCGCCGGTATTTTGTGGAATGCCGAATTTTAAGGGGATATGGACATCATACCATTCTGATTCTTGAATTCCTACGGAAATGGAAATTAACACGTAATCTGCATCAAGAAGCGCCTTTCTTCGGTCAATTGTCGAATGAATCGTTATATCCTTTTTATGGATTTGCACCAGTTGTTTTAAGACGACCGTCATGAGCGCCAGCGAAGTGGCATCAATATCTACTAACCAGAGTTCTATAGGATAAAATGTTTTGGCAAAATCGAGAATATTGAGTGCACAGGGAATTGCAAAGCGGAAAGATCCAGCTCCTATATAAACGAATTTATATTTTTGCGGTGTCATATGTTCCCTATTATTGATTAAATCTGGATTTTTTCAATGCTTTGATTTTTTACAGAGCGTTCTGCCGCAAACGCGATCAAATGGCTGATTAACGATTCCCGAGCGGAAATTGGGGGCGCGGTAATACCTCTAATTGCCGCAATGAATTCGTCCATGATTTTAAAATCGCCTCCTCCTCCGGCAGTCGTTTCTACTTTCAAGCGCACCTTTTTGGTGGATCCCGTGAGATGATCGAATAAATCTATGAAAAATCCAGTATTATAAAAATAAGCCTTGAGTGACCCCTTTGTACCGTCAATTCTGAGTTCCCGACCATCCCGATAACTCATTCCATGAAGCGTATAGGTTGCAGTAATTCCATTCTCAAATTTAATATTTACCACATGCGAAACAGGTTGATCATTATTACATCGATAGATGCAGCGTCCATAAGGTCCTTCCCGTAACGCTTTCAGCAGTCCCTCTTCTGATAAATCATTGCTTAATTGTGCAGTGGGCCATCGTCTCCAAGGAACTATTTTGTGCTTTTTTATGGGAGGGAATATGAATCGTACGAATCGGGGATATTTCAGAGCGAGATGAATTATGCCCCGAATTAATCGACTCTCAGACCGCGCATTGTCTAACATCATAAATCGGCCTTGAAGGTAGAAGCGGACGGCTTCATACAGGCATGTTTCTGAGTACACACAGCCATCAGTGCATCGTGCTGGAGCATTCTTTGGCGCATTGGCTTCGTAGAAGGGTGTAGGTGTTACCAACATTGAAACCTCCGTTGGGACAGAGCCTGCAAACCAATAAATTAAATCGAGATCATGGCAGCCTTTCTGCAAAATTAAGGAGGAGGATTGTTCACTATTTTCCCAATTTCCACGCACAAAAGAATGGGCATAGACCCAGGTTGCCATATTTTCAGAATGCTTAATATTTACAATTTTACCAAGAGCGCCTGAATCAATTATTTTTTTAACTGTGGCAAAGATTGGAGAGTATCTTAAAACATGTCCAATTGTAAGTATTTGTTTGACTTGTTCTGCTTTCGCCACGATATTCCGACAACCGGCTTCTGTAATGGTTATTGGCTTTTCAAGATAGATATGATATCCCAGATCAAGGGCTGATAGCACATCTTTTTCATGCAGTTCATCCATCGTGCAAATAAATATGATATCCGCAATTTTTCCCGCTTTCAGTGCGTTATCATCGGAATCGAAAATATATTCCTCCGAAATCTTGTGAACTTTTGCAAATGAAGTCCGCTTTTCCAGATCTGGGTCTGCACACCCGATAAATTTCAAGTTATGAGGATATTTCAGTGCATAGGACCCATATACATTAAACCCGCGGTCTCCACAGCCGATCATCAATGCGGAAACAGGGTGATTCTTTTTAAAATTTTTAGATTTTTTCATTAATTTACTTTTTTTAATAGTTCATCTTATAATTTTCTGATGATTGAAAGTACAAAGAACGAATCGCCCGCGACAGATGACAAGAAGCAGACCATGCTCCTACGTTGGGTGGTAGCTCTTTGCATTACGGCTATTGGCACAATGGCGATTACTGAAGTTCAAGGACAATGGTTCAACTCGTATATAAAAGTAACAGCGGGAGGGTTGTTTGGCGCCTCGGCTTTGGTTGCTGTCAGCGCGGTCCTCAGTGCCATTTTTTATTTATTTTGGGGAACTATTTCTGATAATATACGGACAAAACGCGGTCGAAGGGTGCCTATTTATGTGATTGGGGCAATAAGTACTGCCGTATTGATGTGCATTTTTATCCTAACCATTAATTTCGTAGCCTTATTGATTATAGGAGGAATTTTGATTACTATTACAGTTAATATGAGCCATGTTACGAATCGAGGACTTTTAACGGATCTCGTGCCGCAGACAAAGCGAGGGCGGATTAATTCTATAATAATAGTAATGACTAATATTGGTTCGATGTTAATTTGGATTCCTGCAATTCTTTTTTTACCCGGGGGAACAGCGTCCTATTCCTTACAAACACATCAGATGTTTATCCTTGGGGGGGCTTTAATTTTGGAATCCTCGGCAGTTGCACTTTTGTTTTTAGTGAAAGAACCGCCAGTAGCACCCCCAACCTCAACATGGGGTAAAGACCTTAAAAGTCTCTTCAATACCAAAGATATGCTCAAACATAAAGATTTTTTTAAATTTTTCCTTGCAATAATATTTCTTATTATGAGTGAATCTGCTTTTTTGCCCTTTTTATTAATTCTCCTTCAGGATATTGATTTAAAAGTGATGGAGATTCTCACAGTTCTTCCCTTTATTGGGATAGGCATTGGATTAGGCATTTATTTCCTTGGAAAATACACAGACAAAATTGGGCGAAAAAAAACTGCTTTAATCTGTATTTTTTTCTACCCCATAGGTTGTTTCATTATTGCAGCTCTGGGAAACGATAGCCTCTGGCTTATTATTGGTTTTGGAGTTATGATGCCCTTTTATTTGGGTCTTTGGATTGCTTGCGATTCTTGGACGCAAGATTTGCTTCCTACTGAATCGCGAGGACGTTTCTTAGGCATTCTTAACATAGGATATGCCCTTGGACGCATCCCAGGGGTATTGTTGGCAGGTGTCATAGGAGAAACTTACGGCATATTAGCCATTTTTTTTGTAGCAGGCATTATTCTCTGGCTTGGACTTCCTTTTTTTATGAGAGTTCCTGAAACGTTAAAAATTAAAAAATTATAAAAACTGAAATGATGAATTTTTATTCAAGATATGCGCTTAAGATATTCCTTCGGGATAAAATTAGATACAAACACCGTTTTTCCTGCTTGCCAGATAAAAAAGCCATCTAGTATTGCTTTTGTTACATTAATTTCTAATAGGACTAACTCCCCACCGTGCCGATGCCCAACTATCGTGGCATCAGAGATAGAACTAGTTAAATGTACTAAATTGCGTCCCATTGGTTTAAGCCCCTCTCGAATTATTTGTTGATAAGCTGTCTGATTCGTTCCGTGATACAAAATTGCAGGCAAATCCTCAGAAGTTGGTTTCAGTGTTATTCCTTTAATCGAATGCCCATATCGGGCGCGAAATTTATCATTCCTAATTTCAAAACGCCCTTTATGATCCAAGAGGATTAAAGCATCTAAAGATCTCCTAGAAAGCCATGGGAGACCCGCTTTATTTTGGAGAATCGCGATTAGATCGTCGATCCCTATTCGTGAAAACCCTTCTTCATCCACTTCGATTCCGATGCGACCCGGATCATGGCGGAAGATG
This sequence comes from uncultured archaeon, assembly GCA_964353755.1. Lineage (GTDB taxonomy): Archaea > Asgardarchaeota > Lokiarchaeia > Helarchaeales > HEL-GB-A > CAYGYC01. The sequence continues at coordinate 19,355 of CAYGYC010000032.1, forward strand.
TAACTCAAAAATTTGCTTAACTTCGTTCTTTGCTTATCGGAAAAAACGAGTTCCCGCTTATGATTGCAGGTATTAAGTTCGTTTGAATAATCTTCACATGCTTGACAATAATAATGTTTTAAAAGTCCCATAATTTTGACCGAATTTTAATGATAAGGAACATTATGCTATTGAATTACTCCTGAATTAACAATCATTAAAATAATTTTAACCTTTTGAACTCTATTTACGTATTTTTTTGGAATCCAATTGTTAATATAGGAGGTTATAAAGAAGAAATAAATGAAATATAAGAAATTAAAGGAATACTTTATGAATAATTCAAGCCCACAATCTATGGCTAAACCGAAACCGCGTCTCAACCAGTATGGAGTGAAGGGGGTACTAGTAACATTTATTTTAATTTTTGTGGGTTTAATTTTCCTCCTCATTTCAGCGGGTAGAATGGACTGGATGAATGGATGGTTCTATTTTGGCTTAGTTCTCATTTATCAATTAATTAATACCTTTGTAATGATAAAGATAAATCCTGAATTGCTCAATGAACGGGGCAAATTTGTTAAAGAGGGGACAAAGTTGTTTGATAAGGTATATTTCGTTCTTTATTCGCCCGTTGCTTTTTTGATTTTAATCGTTTCGGGGCTCGATGCGATACGCTTTGGATGGTCCAATGTACCCTTTTTGGTAATTATACTCAGTGTGGTCATCATGATACCCGCCTTTTTCCTCGGATTATGGGCAGAAGCAGTCAATTCTTACTTTGAAACTACCGTTCGGATTCAAGATGATAGAAAACATCAAGTTTGCACCTCTGGTCCCTACCGATTAATACGCCACCCTGGATATGCGAGCTTAATTGTTTATTTATTAGCAACACCACTCCTTCTGGGCTCATGGTGGGGACTGGTGCCTAGCGGCAGCTTGATTGGCATAGTAATTATCCGAACTGCCTTAGAAGATCGATTTTTACAACAAGAATTACCTGGATATAAGGAATATACGAAATTAACTCGGTATCGCTTAATACCTGGCATATGGTGATGCTCAGGCGTGGATTAAAATATAGATTTAATAATATATTCGTTTGGGAGGTAAAGCCCTCCGGTTTCTTTTTTCATCAAAATAGAGCAGATAATTTTCCCCGATTAATTTTTTAATTCTATCGTGAAACTCAGGTTTTTTCTCTTTCAACCAGCGCAACGCATGATAAATGGTCCATAGGAGATTTTTTTGCCCTTCGCTATCTAAATTCTCTTTGTCTGCCAGCCATTTTTCCATTAAATCAAGAATTTTTTCAGGCATATATTTGGTTAAGTCTTTGAGGTTGTTTCCTACTGATTTTCGAACATACACGGATTTATCATGGCTTAAACGAGTTAATATTTCGAGAACGACATCATTTTTAATCGCATCCCGTAACCATCTGATCTCAGTTTTCGGTCTCAAGCTCTCTCCCACTAATCTTCGGAGATTCTCATTTTCAGAAATTGCCCATTCCTTTAGTTTCGCAAGGGCGAGATCTTTATTTTTAAGCAACCCAGAGATGACAGGATGTAAGGCATTTTCTTGTATTTCCCATTCTTCATGCGATACCCATTTTTCAATTTTATCTATTGTATTTTCGAATGAATCCAAGGCTAAATTAGCGGTCATATGGATTGCTAAGCGAAGAGTTTCAGGATCAGTCTCCAGCTTATCAATAAATTGCAGAAGGGTGTTCAACAATTCTGAAGTTAGTTGATCTTTTTTAGAAAGGTTAAAGGCATGGAATTTAATATGATTATAGAGTTCTTTCGCTACAATTTTTACTATATACATCATTCCCTTCCCTATTCGTTCCTCTTCTGGAATGGAATCATATTCTTCCTTTAAGAAAGTTTTAAGATCCAATATTTGGGCATTATCAAACGTTGTAATTTCA